>NZ_JAYWCU010000283.1:0-15492 GCF_043780375.1 Emticicia sp.
TTTGTGCAATTACAAAATTACTACTTTTGATGACATCCTGTGTTTTTATTCGTAAATCATTGATTATCAGTTAGTTAAACCCGAAACTCGCATTAATAGTTGGAAAACCATCAATTGTAACAGTAGCATTTGGTGATGCAACGACACAAGAACCATAAGAAGCAGTATATTTTACAAAAACATTTCCACTACCTGTGCCAGTAAATAAATTTGAAACATTTGTAGTTGGAGAAGACAAAGTACCCGTTCCCGTACCACCCTGGATTGACCAAGCATTAGTAAGTGCTGGAACTGTTCCGCCACTTGTACCACCTGTTAAAGTAACAGTATTATTTAAACAAATTGAAGGAGATGAAGGCGTTACACTTGAAACAATTGCAGGGTTACATTCAACAGTTCCTGCAACAGTTACTGTTTTTAGGTGCATATCACCACCCGAACCATTAAATCCATAAATTTTAAATGTTACCGTTTCGGTTGTTAAAATTTGAGAAAACGATGCCCATTCGTTTGCCAATCCAGCATTACCACAACTTGTACTTGTACCGGGTGTAATATTTGCCCCATTTTGAACAAAACTTGCTCCACCAATGGTATATGAATACCTCACAGAAGTAGGACCTCCAGTCGGAGATCTTAAACTGGCAGTAAAACCAGTAATATTTAAGCGATAACCAGCATTTGGTGTTATCGTGAAGGAAACAAATTCCCCATTGGCATCTGCGGTATTTATTGTTGAAGCACTTGTTGTTACAAAATCTTTTGCACCAAAGCCGTCTGATGAGGCTGTACACGAAGTTGGAGAAAGCAACCCAGACCCCCTTGCTAAGTTCCCTCCAGTTGCATTTGTTGCTACTGCAAAAGGCGTTCCTGCACTATTATCGGTGAATTGATAGATTTGTGCAGCAGCCGTAAAGCTAAAAGCTAAACCAATCAAGATAAAAAGTGAAGATTTCAGAGCGTGTATAAATGTTTTCATATTATTGAAGTTTTAGGCATTATTATTGTCAATGTATATTGATGTGGTTTATGCTAAATGGGTAAGACTTGGCGGCATTGCGAAGGTGGAATACCATAAATTTTTGAAAACGAACGGCTAAAATAATTGGCATCAGAGTATCCAACTTTATAAGCAATTTCATTGATTGTATGACTGGTTTGAGTCAATAATTCTTTGGCTTTTTCAAGTCTTATTTGTTTGATAAATTCTGATGTAGAGAGATTCAACTCTGCTGTCAATTTTCTATGGACGTGTGAGCGACTCATGTAGAGAGCATTGCACAATTCAGGACATCCAAAAGATTCGTTGTTATAATTGATTTCAATTATACTTCGTGCAACTTTTATAAAATCAGCGTAAAGTGGTTTCATATATTTTTTAATCAACAGCGTTTGAAAAGTATCCTTAATAAATATTTGGTGTGAAAAAAAATATAGGTGTTGTAAAACCTATAAATGCATGGCAAATTCTAAATAAACAAGAAATAAAAGCCTTCACTATCGTTGTTTTTATTAAATGGGCGTGTTTAGCCTTCGTAGCTGACTATCATATCATTTAATATATTTCTTATGTTATCAAACTTCCTTCGTGAAATAGTCAGTATAGAACCATTTGATAATCTTGCTTGTGCATTGCGTTTCAGACCAATTATTTGAGTGATGTGTTTAAGATTTACAAGGCAGCCACGATTAATTCTTAAAAAGTCATTTTTTACAATTCGGGCTTCCAATATCTTTAATGTAAAAGATGAAATATGCTTGCGGTTATCAGAAGTATATACATTGGTGTAATTTATCTCCGACTCTAAGTAAATAATGTCATTGGTCGGAATTTGATACCGATGTGTTAATCGCAGACATTGGTCAGCGTTAAGATGAACTAATGGAAATTCTTTTTTCACAGCAGAGGTGTTTATGATTTATTGGCTTTTGAATTTACAGAAGCTGATATACAAGTAACGAGAGTACAATTTTACATCAAAAGGCGGTTTAACAACCTTCACTAATGTTGTATTTATTATTCGGTCATTTTTTTGCTAAAACTTTCTCGCGAAATATTTTTTCTAAAACCATTTTACTTGTGTAAAAATCAGTTTTTTACTTAATTTGACAGTTATTCTGCTTAAAATCAAAAGTTATCTTTATATTTGAAAATATTAGGCACA
Source organism: Emticicia sp. (assembly GCF_043780375.1). Taxonomy (GTDB): domain Bacteria; phylum Bacteroidota; class Bacteroidia; order Cytophagales; family Spirosomataceae; genus Emticicia. The sequence continues at coordinate 2,166 of NZ_JAYWCU010000283.1, forward strand.
TTTTTATTTTATGGTATCTCTACTTTTAGAAAGAAATTTTCCGAGTCATTTTTTTTTATTAAAAAAGTCTTGTAAAAAACCCTTTTCTCTTTCCGATGTTATTGTGTGTAAATACATTTAATTTCTAAAAACCAATGAAAAAATTATTCTTAACCCTTGCTTTGGCAAGTATCTCGGCATTAAGTTTCTCACAAAATTGCTGTGATGTGGCATTTGCCAGCAATGATGGCAACATGGCAGCTTTCGCTTCCGACAGAGCATTTATCGCATCTCATTTAGCTCCATTTGTGTATAATCATATTAGCGAAGTTGGTGGCACAATGATTCAGTTTGCTACTGCAGATGGGCAAAAAGCCAATGGATATGTTGTAAAAGCTAAGAAAAAAACTGATAAATGGCTTTTTGTTTATCAAGAATGGTGGGGACTAAACGACCATATAAAGCGTCAAGCCGATGTTTTTTATAATGATTTAGGAGGAAATGTAAACGTTTTAGCATTGGACATGTACGACGGAAAAATTGCAGCCGATGCAAGTGAAGCTGGAAAAATGATGCAAGGCGTAGTTGAAACACGCTTAGAAAATATCGTGAAGGGTGGTTTGGATTATGTAGGTAAAAAAGCCAAAGTTGCCAATGTTGGATGGTGCTTTGGGGGCGGATGGTCGTTGAAATCTGCCATTATTGGCGGAAAGCAAACCGTTGGCTCGGTGATGTATTATGGATTGTCAGTAAAAGACGTTGAAAAACTCAAAACCCTTAATTGTGATGTTCTTGGACTTTTTGCAACCGAGCAATGGATTTCTAAAGAAGTGATTGAGGAGTTTGCGGGCAACATGAAAACGGCTGGCAAAGGAATCAAGTATAAAATTTTTAATGCCGCTCATGCTTTTGCCAATCCAAGCAATCCAAAATACGATGAGGCAGCCTCAAGAGAAGCTTATAGTATGGCAATTGCTTATTTGAAGAAAAAATTTTTATAGATTAAAGAGCTGTATAGAGAATGTTGGGTCTTTGTTGTAAGATAAATTTAAGCATTAGGAAATAACTGAATAATGGAAAGAAATTTTCATACATTTGGTTAATTATTCCTAATGTTTTTTTATTTTTTTACTTCTAAAACCAAAAATAAAAATGAAAACAATTTCTATTTGGGCAAGCAAAAACCAAAAAAAGGCGATTGCTTTTATCATCATCATTGAATTGTTGAAAGGATTGATGGGTGCTGCGATTGGCAATGATTTCCTTCCAACATTATCCAATGCTACAATCGAATTGTCGGTGTTGGCTATTGTTTTTTTTATAAGTTTTGTACAAATCAATTATCAACATCAAGCTCCTGAACTGAGCAAAGCAAACCACTATAAATTTCGCATTAACAATACCGCAAGCATTTTCTTGAGTAGTTTTTTGTTGGCAATATTATTGGGTAATCACTTTAAAAATTTAGGTTATTCAATTGAAAATCAACTTGTTAGTTATGCTGGAGTTACAATAAAAGCCGATAGTGTTAAACAACAAGAAACTATAACAGTTTTTGAAAAAGCCATCAAGCAAAGTCAAATTATCAATAAAAACCATCAACTCTTTTCAAAACAAACAACTGAGAATAGTACAAATGACACTGGTAAACGTATTGGCTATGCCCTTCTTTTTCTATTGAGCCTTGTATTGTCTTATTTTGGGGTTGCTTTGTCTTGTGGAATAGCTTGTAGTGGCTATGGAGTTTTTGCAATTTTAGCTCTCTTGCTAACACTTGGTATTCTTTCGGGGGGTATTTATTTCTTGATAAAAGCCTTTAAGAAAACCATCAAACCATCAAAAGAAATGACCCATGAAGAGAAGAGAAAAGAACGAAGAAAGTTCTTTGCGATTTGGGGCATTGTAACTGCCGCATTTGCACTATTGATAGTACTTGCCAATGCTTGATGATTATTTCTGTTGTCCTAAAAAACTAAGAAATCGATTATTTTCGATTTCTTAGTTTTTTATCATCAACGGTTTTGTTTAAAAACTGGTTGATTTTCTCAACATCGTAGCTCATCTGAATCTCACCAAAAGAGTTGATTTTGATGTCAAAACCATTCAAATCTTTGTGTACACGAGGTTTTTCAGTATTTGATTTATCCTCAGTTTTCTTTTTTGCCATGACTTTTAAGCTTTTTTTCTTAAATGTATCTATTTTTTTGATTAAAATGAAGTCTTAAACTAAAAATTCTACAGCTTTTTCAATTCTCTTTATAACTTCCTCTTTTCCTAAAATTTCCAAAGTAAGCATTAAGTCGGGCCCTTTTCCTCCACCCGTAATTGCTAAGCGAAAGGCTTGCATTACTTTTCCTGCTTTAATTCCTGCCGCTTCGAGTGCTGGAAAAATTGTATCGTGAATATTTTGAGAGGTAAAGCCTTCATTATCAATGTTATGGATGTTTTCTTTGATAACTCCCATTGCTTTGCGAGCATCGTCATTCCATTTTGAGTTTACTATTTCTTCGTCATAAGAAGTTGGTGCTTCAAAAATAAAAGGTACTTCCGACACAATTTCATGCGGGAAAGTTATTCGGTCTTTCATTAATCGAACTAATTTTAAAGCAAAATCAGTACTTAAATCGGTACGCATTTCTTGAATTAAAGAAGCTATCTCTTCCTCCGATTTTCCTTTCAAATAATGTTGATTAAACCACTTAGCTTTATCAACCATAAATCTTGCACCTGCCTTATGAATTTTATCTAAACTGAAAGTATCAATCAATTCATTCATAGAAAAAAACTCTTGTTCAGTACCAGGATTCCAGCCCAAAAATGCTAAAAAGTTGACAAGAGCTTCGGGGAAATAACCATCTTGTTTGAATCCACGAGCCGTTTCTTCGGTAAATGGGTCTTTCCATTCTAAAGGGAAAATAGGAAAATTGCCAAGTAAGCCGTCACGTTTGCTCAATTTTCCGTTGCCTTCTGGTTTCAAAAGTAGAGGTAAATGAGCAAATTCTGGGGCTTTCCATCCCAAGGCTTTATACAACAAAATATGTAATGGTGCAGAAGGCAACCATTCTTCACCACGAATTACGTGTGTAATTTCCATCAAATGGTCATCAACAATATTTGCCAAATGATAGGTTGGCATTCCGTCCGATTTTAACAAAACTTTATCATCGATTGTCGATGAATGAACCACCACCCAATCACGAATAATATCTTTGAAACGAATTTCTTCTTTTAAAGGTACTTTTAATCGAATTACATAAGCATCACCATTGGCAATTCTACTTTCTACTTCGTCTTTTGGAAGAGTAAGCGAATTTTTCATTTGCAATCTTGTAACGGCATTATACGAAGTATTATCAACTTTGGCTTCTTCGAGTTGTTTACGCATAATATCTAATTCTTCGGCACTATCGAAAGCATAATAGGCTTTTCCTGCCGAAATCAACTGGTCGGCATATTGGCGATATATTGGTTTTCTCTCCGACTGGCGATAAGGTGCATGAGGCCCACCAATGCCTTGCCCTTCATCAATTTCGATACCAACCCATTTCAAGGCTTCTAAAATATAATCTTCTGCACCTGGCACATAGCGAGTTTGGTCAGTATCTTCGATGCGGAGAAGCATTTTTCCGCCCATTTTTCGAGCAAATAAATAATTATATAAAGCTGTACGAACGCCGCCAATATGTAGCGGGCCTGTTGGGCTGGGAGCAAATCTTACACGAACCATATTTTGTAAAACAACTTTCTAAGTTGTTAGAAATCGTAGAAATTAATAAAAATAAATAATCTGAAAATCGAAGTTACGAACAACTTGTGCTACAACTAAAAGGCAAAATTACAGAATTTTTGTAGAACAAATTCAAAGTTATTAGAAATCGTAGAAATTAATATAAAGAGCACAATTTTAAAAATTGGACGGTAAAATAGAGCAAAAGCCAAAAAAACTATTCTTTTGGCTTTTTGTAGATTGGAACGGTACTACATGGCTCGCCAAACATGATACTTTGGGCATAAGGTTTCAATCGTCGAGTAACTTCTACATAAGCGGTTGTCGGAACAGCCACTTTACTACAACCTTTTACAACAACTTTTGCTCCTGTATATTCTTCAAAGTTTATTTTAGCAAGAGCATCATTATAGAGTTTTTGTTCTAAATCTTGTAGATTTCCAAAAACAATAGTATTGGCAAAAGGTTCGAGATGAATAGCAAGCAACATGTATGCCCACGTAGGGATAACGGCATCTTCAGTGCAGGTAATGGCTACATTTTTTTCGGTATATTGCGACCAATCGTGGGCTTTCAAAAAATCTCTAAAATCTTTTTCTTTTAAAATCAAACCCATAAAGAGATTGTCTTTCAAATCATATAAAACTCGTTCGCCCGAATGATAATAATCTTCTAAATCTAAAGAAACTAAGCCACTTTTAGCTACTCTATTTATTATTATATCTTCCATTTTTTGCTTTCGGTAATTGGTTTTCAACAATCGGTTTCTTGAAAAATAAGCTTTCGACTTGTTAACCATTGACTAAATAACATTTTCCTTACTCAGAAAGTTTATTTTCTTGTTCGTCCTCTCCGTTGTTAGACTCTCGTTCGATTGGTTCAATTATTTGTGGTTTAATTGTAAGCGGAATCGGCTTTAAAGAAATATAATCAAAAGCATTACTTAAATTCCAAATTTTTATAAAAACTCGTCCAAAAACAAAGGTTTGTTGAATCAAAAACATGAGCCAAATCGTAAAACCTGAAGTCATCCCGATGTTTGATTCTATCCACAAATAAAGCAAGACTAATACAACTGAGACAAAAATAACAGACCAGTATATTTGCATGGTTTTGAAGTTTTTATTGACATAGCTCGATGCTTTCCAGAAGGCTTTCCAAGGATTTAGCAAAGTATCTCGGTGCAACAAAACTTTGGCGTATTCGCCCACGTTAAGCAAATAGGTAAAGTAATAAAGCGTAAATATAATGGGGGGAATCATCCACGCAAAAAACTTTGTTTCGGTACCACCATAGCCAATTGCTCCAAAAATACCAAAAAACACTATACAAACGCCCAAAGTCAATAAAAAAAAGAGTAATTGTACCAAAAAAAGCAGGAAAAATCGCCCAAAATAATGAGTCGAATTTTTCAGAAAATCGGTCACACGAAAAGTGTCTCTTATGGTAAATTGACTTAAAATTCCACCTGAGAAAAATATTTTCAAAAATGTATATACCACAGTCAAAACCAAACTTATAGGTAATAATGGCATGAGTGATTTTCCACTTTTCCTAAGAAAATCAGAAAAAACTGTAAAGTCAAAATCAGCCACTAAATTATTAAAAGCCAATGAGTTGTTGGCCTCGGTCTGAAGAATATTGAATGTAGGAAATGCCAAGACGAGTCCCAAACAAAAATTTACTAAGAATAATAGCAAAACGATTTTCCAGTTTTGTCTGGTTCGGCGAAATGCTTGGGTCAATATGGTGAGCATTATAGAGAAGAGGTCAGTTTTTCATTGTTTTTGTGACGCAATATATCTCTTTTTGTTTTCTTTTCAAGGTTTTTCCGCAAAGCTTCGGTCAAATCAATGCCTGTTTGATTGGCAAGACAAATCAAAACAAAAAGTACATCAGCCATTTCGTCGCCCAAATCTTTGTCTTTGTCAGACTTTTTTTCTGACTGTTCGCCATAGCGTCGTGCCATTATTCGTGCAACTTCGCCTACTTCTTCCATTAACATTGCCGTATTTGTTAATTCATTGAAGTACCGAACGCCAATGGTATTAATCCAATCATCAACTATTTTTTGTGCTTCTTCAATAGTCATATTATTAGATTTTAGATTCGAGAGAAGAAATTACTTGATAAAAATAGAGTCTCGTAGCCTGTATTTCAAATCTTGTATCTTCTACACAAAGCTAATCAAAAAAACGTTTACTAAAATACATATAATCAATTCAACGTTAGTAGAAAAGATTCAAAAGTAATAACTTTGTCAAACTTCTATTGGGCGGTATTTCGCTCTTATTTAATATTTAACATGAATTTACTAAAACACACTTGTTATTTATCCCTTTTTTCCTTTTCTACGCTTTTTGTTTCCTGCAAAGAAAAGTCAAGTTCGGAGCAAACAGAATCTGCTGATCAAGTAAAATTAGTTACATCACCAGCATTTAATGCCGATTCTGCTTATTATTTCGTAGAAAAACAAGTAAAATTCGGACCAAGAATTCCAAATACATCTGCCCACGTAAAATGTGGCGATTGGATGGTAGCTACTTTAAAAAAATATGGTTGCGAAGTAATCGAACAGAAATTTAAGCCAGTTACTTACGATGGAAAAGTATTAAATGCCCGAAACATTATCGGTAGTATTAATCCACAAGCAACGAAGCGAATTTTATTAGCTTCACACTGGGACACTCGCCCTTTTTCTGATGAAGATTCTACGGCACGCACAAAAACTTTCGATTCGGCTAATGATGGGCCAAGTGGTGTGGGGGTGATATTTGAAATTTTACGTACCATTCAAGCCTCTGGTCAAAAACCAACGGTTGGTATTGATATCGTATTTTTTGATGTCGAAGATTGGGGGCCACCAGATAGTTTTAAAGGGCAAGTAAATGATGCAAATGGAGGTTGGTTGATGGGGTCGGAATTTTGGTCAAGAAATCTGCATAAACCTAATTATTCAGCATACTTTGGTATTCTATTAGATATGGTTGGAGCAAAAGGAGCAACCTTTACTAAAGATGATACTTCAATGCATTATGCACCAATGGTAGTCAATAATGTTTGGAGTATTGCTAATCAGCTGGGTTATAGCCAATATTTCCTAAACCAAGAGTTTGGAAGTATCACAGATGACCATGTGCCTGTCAATGTCAATGCGAAAATTAATATGATTGACATTTGCGACATGAGACCAAATTCTGGCAATACTTTTGGCGATTATCATCATACCCAAAAAGACAATATGAGTATCATCGATAAAGGTACTTTAAAGGCGGTTGGACAGACTCTTTTACAAGTTTTGTACGAAGAATCGAAGGTTCAACAATAAAAAGGTTGTCTTAACAACTATTTTTGCATTTTTCTTTGACAATATAGTATATTATTTGTTATTTCGCATAGATAAAGCTATTAATGATTAGTTTTTGCCAAAACGTGAAGAAAATTCTTCATGCTATTTTTTAAAGACTAATTGCTAAAAGCAAAAAACGCCATTAATTCAAAATTTAGTTTGTTATGACAGAAACACTTAACTTAGACGTTACGCTCGTTGCTGAGAGTCGAATCCATCAACTTGACCAAAACAATATCAATTTCGGTACAGTATTTACCGACCACATGTTGGTAGCCGATTTTATCAATGGTGAATGGCAAACGCCAAAAATTATGCCTTATGGAGACATTAGCTATAACCCAGCATTGGCGTCGCTTCACTATGGACAATCAATTTTTGAAGGAATGAAAGCCTTTAAAAATGATGCTGATGAAGTTTTGATGTTTAGACCCTTAGAAAATTTCAAGCGTTTCAATATTTCGGCAGAACGTATGTGCATGACACAAGTTCCAGAAGAAATCTTTATTGGAGGCTTAGAAGAATTGCTTAGAATTGATGCTGCTTGGGTTCCAAAAGGCGATGATAATTCGCTTTATTTGCGTCCGTTTATGTTTGCAAGTGATGTGTATTTGGGCGTTCGTCCATCACAAAACTATCGCTTCATGATTATCATGAGTCCAGCAGGAAAATATTATTCAACACCACCAAAGGTAAAAGTAGAGACCGAATATATTCGTGCTGCTCCAGGTGGCGTTGGTTACGCAAAATGTGCAGGAAACTATGCTGCGTCATTATATCCAGCAAAATTGGCTCAAGAGCAAGGTTACACACAATTATTGTGGACTGATGCTATTGAACATAAATATTTTGAAGAATCGGGCACGATGAATGTAATGTTTGTGAAAGATGGCAAACTCGTTACGCCAAACACAAGCACAACGATTTTGAAAGGAATTACTCGTGATAGTTTGCTTCAATTGGCAAAATCACTGGATATTGAAGTAGAAGAAAGAAAGGTTTCGGTTGAAGAAATCATGTCAGGCATTGAAAACGGAAGCGTAAGCGAAGTATTTGGTGCAGGAACTGCCGTAGTAGTTTCGCCATTTGCAGCCATCGGTTTTGAAGGAAAAGATTATGTGTTGCCGGCCATTACTGAAAATTCATATTCAACTCGCTTGAGAATTGCGTTGAACGATATTCGCACAGGCAAAGTAGAAGATACATTTGGTTGGGTTTGGAATATTCATGCTTAAACCCCCAGCCCCTCAAGGGGAGTTTAAACAAAAACGCCACTACGACTTTTTTCGCAGTGGCGTTTTTGTTAACTATTTCAACAAGCCAAACCCAATCATAGCCACTTCTTCGGTAGAATTTGAAAGAACTACTACACCTATTTGACGTTCTTTATCAAAACCTACAAATGACCTAAAGCCACCTGTCCCGCCCGAATGTTGAATAATTGTGTGATTTTTTCTTGTCGACAAATGCCACCCAAGTCCAATAATATTTTGACCTTGAGTAAAAGTTGTTTTTTGTGTCAAATCAATTGCTTCTTGTAATTTTTTGGGAGCTTTGCCCATGTTTGCTTTTACATATTTTGCCATGTCATTTACCGTTGACCGAATACCTCCTGCACCTGCCAAAGTATTCAAATCCCATGCCGAAGTAGGTTTGCCTTTTTCGTCGTGTCCTTGTGCAAAGTATTGATTATCAGACTCTTTTAGTGTAATTTTTGTGTTTTTCAGCTTGAGGGGTTTACAAATTTTATCTGTTAACAGTTGCTCGTAAGTTGTCTGATTTTGTTTGGCTAAAATCGAACCGAGTAATCCAACGGCAAAGTTTGAATAGTCATAATTGATACCAACTTCTTTGAAAGGCTTGAAGTTTTTCAGGTAAGTAAACATCCGTTTTTCATCATATTTTTGATAAGGATTATTTATATCATCTCCTTTTTGGTAAAGATTCATTGGTAAACGAGGAAAACCCGAAGTATGGTTTGAAAGAGTTTTTAAGGTAATTAGAACATTCTTAAAAGCTAAGGTCGGAATCGAGTCAGGCAAATATTTATGGATTGGGTCTTCGAGCGACATTTTTCCTTTTACAACATTGTCGGCAAGTAAAATAGCCGTGAAAGTTTTACTTATAGAGCCAATTTCAAACAAAGTTTTTTCGACATCTGGGATTTGTTTTTCACCTTTTTTTGTTTCGCCGTAGCTGTATGTTTCTACTTTCCCATCTTTGATAAAGGCAATCGAAATACCAGCAGTGTTTTTTAACTGAATATATGGTCGCACTAAACTATCGACTTTTAAATCAAGCGGTGTTTGCATCTTATTATTGCTTGCTACTTGGTAATCTTTTTTTGGTTTATCGCCATCATAAGGCTGAAAAAGTAAGGTTGTGATTTTATCATTTTTGTCTAAACTAATGAGAAATTTTTGATTAGCTTTCTCAAAAATTGCTTTGTAGAACGCTACGCCATCTGTGATTTTTTGAAATTCCGAGTTTTTCCAACTACCTAATTGATTATAAAGCATTTCTGAAACTTGATTGAATTGTTTTTCAGAAATTTGTTTCCGAAAATCGTCACCCGTAAGTTCGTATAATTTTGCAGGATTTCGTTTATTGAAATCAGCTTCGACTAATTTTTTTACTGAATCAATTTTTGCTAAATTAGCTTGTGAAAAGCCCGATAACGAAGCGATTAATAGTAAAATTGTAAATATTTTTTTCATGCTATTTGTTAGTTTTTGCTAAATTCAGTAAGAATAAAAGGAATCAGATGGAAAATTTGACAAAAGGTAAAAAAAGAATATTCGGTGGAGATTTTTTAATCATGAGTTTAAATTTTAGCTTATTTCAAACTCGCTTTACTGAAATTCGAAATTCGAAATCCGAAATCAGTGAGCCTATAACTTGTTAGTCTTATCAAGTTTGGCTTACTTTGGGTTTAAAACTTACAATTATTTTGGCGATTCGCAGAATCGCCTCACAAAAACAAATGTCATTAGAAGTTTTTTTGAAAGCAATTCAAACAGAAATTGCTACTACTAAATACGGTGAAAATCCTGCCGAACTTTACGAACCTATCGAATATTTGATGTCGCTTGGAGGTAAAAAAATGCGTCCGTTGCTAACGGTTATGGCAACTAATGTTTTTTCGGATGATTGGCAAAAATCTATCAAGCCAGCCATTGGCGTAGAAGTTTTTCATAATTTTACGCTCATGCACGACGACATCATGGATGCTGCCCCGCTACGTAGAGGTAAGCCAACAGTGCATGAAAAATGGAATGAAAACATTGCAATTCTTTCGGGCGATGTGATGCTGGTATGTGCTTATGAACTAATGACTGCCGTTGATGATAAAATTTTTAAGCATGTAATTAGAAGATTTAATAAAACTGCCGCTGAAGTTTGTGAAGGGCAGCAATGGGATATGAATTTTGCCACTCGAAGTGATGTTACAGAGAAGGAATACATCAATATGATTCGCTTGAAAACATCAGTTTTGCTCGGATTTTCTTTAGAATTAGGTGGTTTGATTGCAGGAGCAGATGATAAATCAACCCAATTGTTGTATGAAATAGGTACAAATATCGGTATTGGCTTTCAGTTGAAAGATGATATATTGGACGTTTATGGCGACCCCGAAAAATTTGGCAAACAAGTTGGTGGCGATATTATTGAAAACAAAAAAACGTGGCTTTTGTTGAAAGCATTAGAGCTCGGAAAAGAAAACGAAGCACTTAACCTTTGGATTGATGCCAAAGATTTCGACAAAAAAGAAAAGGTAAAAGCCGTAACCGAAATTTATAATTCATTAAATATAAGGCAGTTAGCCGAAGAAAAAATGAATGATTATTTTGATAAAGGTTTAGAAGGTTTAGCACAACTTAATGCTTCGGCAGAAAGAAAACAACCTTTGATAGAAATTACAAAACAATTAATAGAAAGAGAATCTTAAATTGAAGCAATTGTCTAAAGTCGATGGACAATAGTTTTTTTCAACTCACTAACTTTTCGACTTTTCAAATAAAAAGAATGGAACAAATAACAGCAAACTTATTAATAATCATTGTTACAGTTGGTATGAGTCTTTATGCGTGGAGCAATCAGAGCGTTTTTCATGGCTGGATGATGAACCCCAAAGCAATTGACCAAAACCGAGAATACCACCGCTTTGTTACATCGGGCTTTATTCATGCCGACTATATGCACTTGTTTTTTAATATGTATACCCTTTATAATTTTGGTGGTTTTATTGAACAAATCTTCATTCAAAAGTTTGACAATGACCCCCGACTTGGCTCAATTGCTTACGTTATTTTTTATATTATTGCCATTATAGCTTCCGATTTATCAACATTTATCAAGCACCGAAAGGATAGCAATTATAACTCTTTGGGAGCATCTGGAGCTGTTTCTGCAGTTATTTTTGGGGCAATTTTGTTTGTTCCAACCGCTCAATTGGCAGTGTTTTTTATTCCGATGCCAGCATTTATTTTTGCGGGTCTGTACTTGGCATTTACCTATTATGAAATGCAGCGAGGCAATGGCTTTGTAAACCATTCGGCTCACTGGTGGGGTGCTGTTTTTGGTGTAGTCGTGATGGTGGCGATGTACCCACAGGTTTTACCACAGTTTATTGAGCAAATTTCCAATTGGCGACCGTTTAACTAATTCAATGCTTAAAATATTACGGCAACCATACCCATTTTTTGAAAAAACATTCCTACGAACCCTACTACAATCTGTAGGCGAAGGTATATTTATTGCCTTGTTTTTGATTTTTTTTCAACCTTTCGGTACATTAGCTTGGCACGACCCAAACAAAAACCTTTATCTGTGCGGCTATGGATTGGTTACTGCAATAGCTGGCTTTATTCTACGTTTCGGTATTTTCAAAACCTTTCCTAAATACCACAGTGAAGCTTCGTGGAATATCGGGAAAGAGATAGTTTCTATAATGATGCTCTTATTGCTCATTACCACTGGAAACTACATTTACAGTATGATAGTGTTTCATCTAAATCAAAATTGGAGTAATTTTTTGTGGATGTTTGTTGCTGTAATGATTATTGGTATTTTTCCTACAATTTTTGGAGTGATGTTAAACTATATTTATCAACTCAAAAAATATAATCAGACTATCGTTGTTCAACATTCACAAGGGTTTGATAATCAAATATTTATCGAAAACAACGCTTTGAAACTCATTGCTGAAAATGAAAAAGATTCCTTGAATATTTTGGCAGCCAATCTTTTTTATATAGAATCTTCGGATAATTATTCGACTGTTTTTTACGAAAAAGAAGGGAAACTTCAAAAAGAATTGCTACGCAGTAGCCTTACAAGACTTGAAAATCAAATTTCTTCTGAAAACATTGTTCGCTGTCATCGTTCTTTCATTGTCAATCTTGACAAAGTAAAAAAAGTAACAGGCAATGCACAAGGCTATAAATTGCATCTCGAAACGCCCGAACTATTTGTACCAGTAGCCCGAAAATACTCGCAATTAGTTGAGCGTTTGAAAACCATTTAAGTCGAAATTAGATACTTATACTCAAAGTCAGCCATGCACTTCTGCCTACACCATTGATGCCCGAGCCATGCGTACGGTAGTCTTTGTTAGTCAGGTTTTGTAATGAAAGATTGATAGTCAGCCATTTATGAGTAAAGCCACTTTGAATATTGAAAATTTGCCACGCAGCAGTTCCATTTTTACCGATGCGATTATCGTCTTTGTCGCCCTGTGCCAAACGGTCTTGCTTTAAAGCAAAGAACAATTCTGGTCGAACAAAAAATTGCTTTTGATGAAACTCTATTCCCAATCGCCCATTCAACGGCGGGATTCGTCTCATAGGTTCGTTTTTAGTGATATTTTGCCCATAAATGTAGGCTACACCACTGTAAGTTTTGATTTTATTGGTCAAAATTGCTTCAAATTCCCATTCTGTACCTCGCATAAAAGCCTTTTCTACATTTTCTTTTTGGTAAACATTGTAGCCATCAATAACTTGATTTGGCATTTTTACACGAGTAATTAAATTATTTAATTGGCTATAAAATACGGAGATTGTACTCGAAAAATGATTGGCTCGAAACTTATAACCCAACTCATAACTTTTCGATTTTTCGGGTTTTAATTCATTAGTCGGTAGTTCGTATCTGAAATCTACAATGCCGAGCGTGCCTAAATCATCAATATTTGGTGTGCGAAAACCTGCATTATATGAAGCATAAATGTTTGATTTTGAGCCAATTGTATATGCTACCGATACATTTGG
>NZ_JAYWCU010000284.1:0-23986 GCF_043780375.1 Emticicia sp.
TTCGCCATAAGAAAGTAACTCTTTGGTTAGTTCTATTTTTTGACCAAAAATGTATTTTTCAATCGTATTTTTTTCTATAGATGAAAACAGTGAACTTAGGTAGGAATAATCGAAGTTTGTGTTTTTTACGAGAAAATCTGAGAAATTTTGGGATTCAGGTTTTTGACCCTTTTTCCAATGTATTTCATTAATTATTAATCTTTTAACCTGTTCGACAATAGCTATGTGATGGTCTTCAATTAATTCAAAACCACTTTTTTGAAGTATTTCTTGAATTTGTTTATACAGAATTTCATCAGGATTCGCTTCAATATTAACTAAGCCTAATTCAATTTTTGAAATCTTCAAACCAATATTTTCAAGGTCTTCACGCACAACCCTAATACAACGGTTGCACACCATGTTTTTGATGAGTAATTGCATTTTTTAAATAGTAATAAATGAAAAATTAAGCAAACTAAAGGCCTGCCGATTTTACAAACTTATTAATACTATTACTCAAATTAAAAATGATTGAACTAACACGAAGATTTTTTGCCCAGAAGCATAGGGCAACGAAGATTTATTAGAGGAGGATATATTATCAAGAATAGTTTCAACAACCGTTTTAGCAAATGTAATAATCGTTGTTTTTACCCAATCTAAGGTATTAACAGTAAATTTGGCAACTAATTGAGAAGCGGAAGAAGAATATTCTACATTTTCGTATTTTTCATCTTCACTACAACATTTGCTTGTCTTTATTGTAGTTTTTTGATGAGGGGCATTTTGTTTTTGGCTTTTTCCACAGCATGCGTCGCCACTTTTATGAAGAGAAGTTTGTTTGCCTCGCACTAAACACGAATGTTCAACTAAGCCAAAGCCAGTGCTACTAAGCAGCACAATTACTGCCATCATAACGTTGAATGTGCGAAACAATATCTTTTTCATTTTTTTGTTGTAAAACCAATAGATGAAATTATTTACAAATTTATTAAAATCAAAGTGAGATTTCCAAATAAAACTTACAGAATTTAAGCTAAACGACTACCATTTGGCACATTTCGTTCGATTTGTGACAAAACAACTTCTCCATCGTCCAAGATAAAGCCTGTTGTAAGGACTTCCGATATAAAATCGGCAATTTGACGAGGCGGGAAATTGGTTACACAAATTACTTGCCGACCTAATAATTCTGCTTTAGAATAAAGTTGTGTAATCTGAGCTGAAGAACGCCTAATGCCAATTTTTTCTCCTAAATCAATCAAGAGTTTGTAAGAAGGCTTGCGAGCCTTTGGAAAATCGTTTACTTCAATAATTGTACCTGCTCGTAATTCAACTTTTTCAAATTCTTGCGAAGTGATTGTTTCTGACATAATTTATATTGATTTTCGTTGTTAGAGATTTGATGTTCGATGTTCGGTTGATAGTTGTTTTACTTTTATGAATTAGTAAACCAAATAGTGCAAATTTATCGAACATCGAACCTCTCAAATCGAGCATTTATTATAAATTTCCAACCATTTCTTCTGGTTTTACCCAAGCGTCAAATTCTTCAGCGGTCAAATATCCTAAACTTATGGCAGTTTCTTTTAAAGTTGAGCCATTTCTGTGTGCTGTTTGGGCAATTTCGGCAGATTTATAATAACCAATTTTAGTATTTAACGCTGTTACAAGCATCAACGAATTATTAACGTGTTTAGTTATATTTTCGGTCAATGGAGCTAAACCAACCGCACATTTATCATTGAATGAAACACAACCTTCACCAATCAAACGAGCAGAATGTAAGAAATTAAATATCATTACAGGCTTGAAAACATTCAATTCAAAATGACCCATTGCACCACCAAAATTTATTGCTACATCATTGCCCATTACTTGTGCCGAAATCATCGTAAGGGCTTCACATTGTGTAGGATTTACTTTTCCAGGCATAATAGAAGAACCTGGCTCATTGTCAGGAATATATAATTCGCCAATTCCAGCACGTGGGCCAGACGATAGCATACGCACATCATTGGCGATTTTCATTAAACTTACAGCCACTGTTTTCAAAGCTCCATGAGCTTCAACAATAGCATCGTGTGCCGCTAAAGCTTCAAATTTATTTTCGGCAGTGATAAAAGGAAGACCAGTGAGAGTGGCAATATGTTTAGCAACTAATTCCGAATATCCCTCTGGTGTATTGATGCCTGTTCCAACAGCAGTTCCGCCTAAAGCCAGTTCAGAAAGGTGTGCAAGCGTGTTTTTGATGGCTCTTAGTCCGTGGTCAAGTTGAGAAACATACCCCGAAAACTCTTGTCCAACCGTCAGAGGTGTAGCATCCATGAAGTGCGTACGACCGATTTTTACGACTTTCATAAATTCGGCAGATTTCGCTGCTAATGTATCACGCAGTTTTTCAATACCTGGAATCGTCGTTTCCATCAACATTTTATAGGCCGCAATGTGCATCGCTGTTGGAAATGTATCATTTGATGATTGAGATTTGTTTACGTCATCATTTGGGTGCAAAAATTTTTGTTTATCGCCTAAATCTCCACCCTGTAAAACGTGTCCACGATAGGCAATAACTTCATTGCAATTCATATTAGACTGTGTTCCTGAGCCAGTTTGCCAGACTACTAACGGAAATTGGTCGTCCAATTTTCCAGCTAATATTTCATTGCAAACAGTACCAATCAAATCAGCTTTTTCTTTTGTTAAAACTCCTAAATCTTGATTTGTTAATGCCGCTCCGTGTTTCAAAATAGCAAATGCTTTGATGATTTCTTTAGGCATTTTGTTGATGTCTTGGGCAATCTTAAAATTTTCGATAGAGCGTTGCGTTTGGGCTCCCCAATAAACATCGGCTGGTACTTGTACCTCGCCCATCGTATCTTTTTCTATTCTATATTGCATGATTTTTGAAAATAAATAAGAGTTTTTTTATAATTAATCGTTTTCGCAAAATTAAGGTAGAATTGCATACAGTTTTGAAAAACCACACTTTTTTTACGTATTTCTCACAAAAAAAGCACGACTAAAGCCGTGCTTTCAAATAAATATGGCATTAAAATTAATTTAGTCGGTAAGGAACAATCAAATTAAATTCAGGAATTTCGACATGAAATTCTTTTCCATCAATTAGTCGTTCCATTAAGTATGTACCAACCATTTTTCCAATAGAAGTTTTAAGATTGCATCCTGATACATATTCGTGTACTTCGCCTGGCTCTAAAACTGGTTGTAAACCAATTACGCCTTCACCTTCCACCTCTCGCACAGTGGCATTAGAATCAAAGATAAACCATTGACGGCGTAATAATTGGATAGTATTCTCACTGTTGTTTTCAATCTTGATACGATAGGTGAAAACAAAGTGCTCTTGTAATGGACTTGAATATGAAGGCTGGTATTCAATAGATACACTTACTTTTACGCCAGCAGTTACTGCATTGGTTGTCATAGTTTTGATAATAGCGTTATGCAATTAAATTTTACAAGTTTTTTTAGCAATTTGGGCTTATGACAATTAACTTACGGTCATTGAACCTTTTTTTTGTCTATGTTTCAAAAGAACTTATTTTGGAACTTCAAAAAATGTCATTTTCAATCATTTAACGCAATAAAATTACAAAATATTTTTTTAATACAAATATATATTTATTTAACATGGATGTAAAAATTGACGAAAGCTGGAAAAAACCATTAAATAGTGAGTTTGAAAAGGCTTATTTTGAGAGTCTGATAAACTTTGTCAAGGCAGAATATCAAAGTGGCATGTGTTATCCTCCGGGTAAACTCATTTTTAATGCTTTCGATAAATGTAGTTTTGAAAATACACGTGTCGTTATTTTGGGACAAGACCCTTATCATGGACCAAATCAAGCACATGGACTAAGTTTTTCGGTCAATGATGGTATTACATTTCCTCCTTCACTGATTAATATTTTTAAAGAATTGAATGAAGATTTGAGTATTCCTTTCCCTAAAAGCGGCAATTTAGAGCGTTGGGCAGAGCAAGGAGTCTTATTGTTAAATTCAACGCTAACTGTAAAGGCAAGTATGGCCGGTTCGCATCAAAATAAAGGGTGGGAGCAATTTACAGATGCAGTTATTCGATGTATTAATGCCGAAAAAGAAGGTGTAGTTTTTATGCTGTGGGGTAAATACGCTCAAGATAAAGGAAAGATTATTGATAGTTCAAAACATTTTGTGTTGAAATCAAAACACCCTTCTCCGATGTCAGCCAATTTTGGTGGTTGGTTCGGAAATAAACATTTTAGCCAGGCAAATAATTATTTAAGAAGTAGAGGAGTGGCGGAAATTGAGTGGTAAGCAATTGCATAAAGTTGTTGAACAAGTAGGTGAAGTTTTTTTGGAAATATGAAAAAACAAAGGCACAAAGAAGTTTAATTCTTTGTGCCTTTGTTACTTTATGTCTGAGTGCTTATTATCGGATTATTGAAAATAATCTGCTCCAACGAATCTTATTCAAGAAGCTACCATCTTTGTCAATTGACATCCAAATAAATACTGCTTTTCCTACGATGTGATCTTCTGGTACAAATCCCCAAAAACGAGAATCATCAGAACCATGTCGGTTATCACCCATCATAAAATAATAATCTTGCTTGAAAGTATATGACGTAATAGGTTTTCCGTCGAGCATAATTTTGCCGTTCACTTCTTTTGCATCAGCATTTCCATCAAAATAACAGATTACACTTTTATACAATGCAAAATTACTTTCGTCTAACTGAACCGTTACACCTTTTTTAGGAATGGTAATTGGGCCAAAATTATCTCTATTAAATGGAAATAGTCTTGAATTTTGAGGGAACGTGCCATAATTGGTTGTGTCACCTTTTTCCATGAGCATTGGGGTAATAGTTTTCACAAAATCAAGCCCTTTCATGTCTTTTACTGCTTGCTGAGATGCCGTAACATAATAAATAGTTTTATCTGTCATACGCATATCTTGCTGAAATTCTGTGATTTCATATTTCTTGAAAATCTTTTCATTCACTTGCGTATTGGTTTCAATGGCATATTCCATTTGCATCTTATCAGGATTATCAAACATCTTGCCATTGATATAAACTTGTCCTTGGCGAACCTCTAAAACATCTCCTGCGATAGCTACGCAACGTTTGATATAATTTGTTCGTAAATCGACAGGATATTTATCATAACCACCAAATTCATCTGGACGGGTTGGGCAACCTGGGTAATTAAATACAACTACATCTCCATTTTTAACAGAGGTAAAACCGGGCAAACGGAATTGGGGTAATTGAATCAGAGTTGAGTAAGAAGGAAGTTCTGTAAACCAAATCTTTTGATGGGTCAATGGAACTTGTAAGATAGTTTTTGGGGTACGAGAGCCATAGTGTAGTTTACTTACAAAAAGAAAATCGTTAATTAAGAGACTTTTTTCCATCGAACCCGTTGGAATTGTGTAGGCCTCTAAAAACATCCATCTTATAAGTGTAGCGGCAACTACTGCAAATAATACCGAATCGAACCACTCTCTTATTGCTGATTTTTTCTTTACTGTTTTGGTCTCTGTTGTTAATACTTCTGCCATTGATTTTTTGTTTATTTATAGTACATCGGGTTTCCTAACCCGTTTATAATTATTTCCAAAATAGACGGGTTAGGAAACCGCAGCGGCGGACCGTCCATCTTAATAAAAATTAGAACCCCATCAAATCTTTCATTCCAAATATTCCTTGTTTACCATTGAGCCACTCTGCGGCAATTATGGCACCTAATGCAAAGCCATTTCGGCTATGAGCTATGTGTGAAACTTCTATTTGGTCAACGTCCGAAATATATTTTACTGTATGTGTTCCTGCTACTTTTCCTTCTCGAGACGACCAAATAGGTACCTCGTTTTCGGCAGCAATTTGATTATTTACCCACTTGCTTTTTTCTGAAAGATTGTCAATAATCCCTTCTGCCAAAGTTATTGCTGTTCCGCTTGGAGCGTCTTTCTTTTCGGTATGGTGAATTTCATTGCTCGAAACCTTAAATTCTTTGTAAGGGTTCATCAATTGAGCTAATTTTTTGTTTAACTCAAAAAATAAATTCACGCCAATACTATAATTGGATGCGTAAAAAAAAGCGGCTTTGTTTTCAAGACACAACTTTTCAATTTCTGATTTATGTTGAAGCCAGCCCGTTGTGCCACAAATCGTTGGAAGTCCAAATTCCATGCAAAATTTAAGATTTCCATAAGCCGATTCTGGCGAACTAAACTCAATCACTACATCAGTATTTTCTCTATCAAGCGATAAAATTTCAGTACGATTTGTAATATCAATTTTTGCTGAGATTTCGTGTCCACGTTGTAATGCAATTTGTTCAATTACTTTACCCATTTTCCCGTACCCTAAAAGTGCTATTCGCATACTCTAACGTATAAATTTATTTGATTATTAAAAATTAAGTCCAATTTTTACACCAACGGCGTTTCCAAATGATGTAGATTGAATATTTGGCTCAAATTTAAGAGAAATGTTGTCGCTCATATCGAAACCTTTCAAATGAGCAGATACATTTGCTTGAACTGCTTGTAAGGTCCAACCCAATGCCATACCAATATAAGATAAATCTCTTTGGCGGTGATATGCTTTTACTGCAGGCTCGACTTGTGCTTGAGTAAAAGGCCCTCTGCCGTTTATGGTAACTTCTTTTGCTCCATCAATTACAAAATTCTCCAAATAACCTTTATAAAACTTGTATTTATCGTTATTGAATTTGATGGCAAAAATTCCACCACCTGCTGCTGCATAAATTATCGGAATAATCCAATATTGTTTATTAGTAGCTTGACCCCAGCCTGGTAATATTAAAGAACGGAGCAATGCTTTGCGTGGAATATTACCTTTTTGAGTGTAGTCGCTGAAAATCATTTTTTTTAAACGTATGATTTTCCGTAAGCCAAGCTTTTTGACTGAATCAACAACTGCTTTTTTGTTTGCTTCGATTAACTCAAGTGTCCGACCATCGGAATATCTACCAAGTGAATCAATCTTTTGGGCAAATGAAACCGTAGAAATGAAAAGTAGCAGAGCCAAAATCCGAACCATATTTTTCAAGTTTTTGGTTAATTAACGAGCAATTTTAATTTATAGATGCCATCAAACTAAGTATTTAACTTTATTTAACCTCACTGGTCGTTTACTTTAATAGCATTCAATATTCTATCTAATTCTTCTTTTGAAGTAAACGGAATTTTGATTTCTCCCTTATGGGTATCATCGGCTTTTACCAAAACTTTTGTTCCAAAATATCCTTGTAATCTAAATTGTAGCGATGAAATTTCTTGTTTGATTGATGTCTGACGAGTATTTTTTGTTTCTTCTGGAATCACCAAAGTCAATCTTCTTACTTCATCTTCCACTTTTCGTACTGACCAGTTTTCTTCAACAATTTTATTAAAAAGTTTTATTTGTGTTTCGTGGTTATCAATATTGATTAAAGCACGGGCATGTCCCATCGAAATCTCACTATCTCTTACCGCTGCTTGAATAACATCTGGAAGTTTCAATAAACGCAAATAGTTATTAACTGTTGTACGGTTTTTGCCTACACGCTCACCTAATTCTTCTTGTTTTAGATGAAATTCACTCAATAATCTGTGGTAACTTAGGGCAATCTCAATAGCATTCAGGTTTTCACGTTGAATGTTTTCGATGAGAGCCATTTCGAGCATTTGCTGGTCGTTGGCAGTACGAATATACGCAGGAATTCTGCTCAAACCCGCCAATTTCGATGCCTGCAAACGGCGTTCTCCCGAAATTAATGTGTATCTCCCTGGGCTTGATTCTTTAACGGTGATGGGTTGAATAATGCCCAAAACTTTTATTGACTCCGCCAATTCTTGCAGAGCCTCTTTATCGAAATGCGTGCGAGGCTGAAATGGATTGGTTTCAACAGATTCAATCAATATTTCGTGCATCGAACTCATTGCTTCCATTCGACGAGGCATGGGCGTTTCTGAAGGTCTATCAGACCCTCTTTCAGACCCAGAATCAGACAGCAATGCTCCCAATCCTCTTCCGAGTCCAGTCATTTTTTTTGTAGTTGCTACCTTTGTTTCCATATTTTTGATGAATAAGATTTTTAAATCTTCGATTCAATCCATTAAGTATTTCTTGTAATTAAACTATTGCGAAAAGTTTGAAAATCGAAGTGCATCAAACTTAACTATCCTGTCCAAGTTTTCCATTTTTTACTAAAATCTCACGAGCAAGATTCAGATAACTGATAGCCCCTTTGCTGTCAGCATCTTGAGCAAGAGCTGGAACGCCATAACTTGGCGATTCGGATAAACGAATGTTTCGAGGAATAAGCGTTTGGAAAACCATATTCCTAAAATGGGTCGTTACTTCGTGTACCACCTGGTTCGACAACCGCACTCTCAAATCATACATTGTTAGTAGAATTCCTTCAATTGTCAATGCAGGATTGAGTCGTTGTTGAATGATTTTGATGGTATTCAACAATTTTCCGAGTCCTTCCAATGCAAAATATTCACATTGAACAGGCACAATGACTGAATCAGCTGCCGTTAGGCTGTTGATTACAATCAAACCCAGCGAAGGCGAGCAGTCGATAATAATAAAATCATACATGTCTTTTACATCCATGAGCGATTCTTTCATTTTTTCCTCACGTTTTGGCAGATTTATCATTTCGATTTCTGCTCCAACGAGGTCGATGTGCGAAGGCAACAAGTCAAGAAATGGAAAGTCGGTTTGAATGATAATGTCACGAGGACGTATATCATCAACCATACATTCATAAATGCTGTTTTCGACCTCTTTTGGATTGAAACCTAAACCCGATGTAGCGTTTGCTTGGGGGTCGGCATCAATTATTAAGGTGCGAAATTCGAGGGCAGCCAAACTGGCTGCTAAGTTAATAGTCGTTGTGGTTTTGCCTACACCACCCTTTTGATTGGCAATTGCTATTATTTTTCCCATTGCTTGTGGTTAGAGAAAATCACTGCGTCAAATATCCGACTTTTAATGTTAAGAAACAATTAAATGTTCCACGCTGTGGGGAAAATGTTCCACGATGTGGATAAGATTATTGAAAAATTTACGATTTACTAACATTGAATTTACAAATGGTTTATCAGTTCTTTTTTGCTGAAGCAACTTATTGATTTTTATTTTGAAAAGTGTTTAATTGATAAAATCTCGTCCAAAATCGTAAATCGTCAGTCGTAAATCGTAAATTTGCCACATGCGATATTTAATTGAATGTTCATATAAAGGAACTGCTTTTCATGGTTGGCAAATTCAACTTAATGCAATATCGGTGCAGGAACAAATCGAAAATGCTTTGTCTGTGCTTTTAAAGCAAAAAGTTGATATTTCTGGAAGTAGTCGAACTGATACAGGTGTTCATGCTTTTCAGCAATTTGCCCATTTTGATATTGCGGCTGAAATTTCAAATGTGGATAAATTTACACATAGCATGAATGGAATTTTGCCACAAGAAATTGCAATCAAGCAAATTATGCTCGTTGCCGATGATTTTCATTCACGTTTTGAAGCCACACATCGACAATATTTGTACCGAATTATTCAAGAAAAAAATCCTTTCTGGTATGAAATGGCTTACTTTATCAAGGCGAATTTAGATTTAGATTTGATGAATAATGCGGGACAAATTTTATTGCAATACACTGATTTTCAATGCTTTAGCAAAGTAAAAACTGACGTAACCACTTTTGATTGTAAGATTGAGTTTGCTTATTGGGAACGCCAAGAACAGTTTTTGTTGTTCCACATAAAGGCTGATAGGTTTCTGCGTGGTATGGTTCGGGCAATTGTTGGAACGATGATAGAAGTTGGTACAGGCAGAATGACTTTAGCTGATTATGAACAAGTTATCTTATCAAAAAGTCGAAAAAATGCTGGCCAATCTGTGCCGCCCGAAGGATTGACTTTGGTGGAAGTAGGGTATGTATGAGTTCTAAATTCTGAACGGTTCGCCCTGCGATTATGTCTTTTTAGATTAGTAGGGGTTTATCGCATAAACGATGTTTCATAAATTCTTACTGCGTAAAATTTTATCAGAAATTGTAATAATGAACATAGAAATACAAAAAATAGCTACCAAACAAGATTTGGAGGATGTAAAGCAATTATTTAGAGAATATGCCAATTTTCTGCAAGTTGATTTGTGTTTTCAAGGTTTTGAGAATGAATTGGCTAAACTCCCTGCCAAATATGCCGAGCCAGAAGGTGCGATATTTTTAGCAAAAGTTGATGCTCAACCAGCTGCTTGTGTAGCACTTTGGAAATTGGAAGAGGGCATTTGTGAAATGAAAAGACTTTATGTAAAATCTGAATTTCAAGGTTTAGGTTTAGGCAAGAAATTGACCTTAATGCTCTTGGAAGAAGCGAAAAATAAAGGCTATAAAACCATGAAGCTCGATACTTTAAAACGTTTAAAATCAGCCAATTATATTTATAATGCTTTGGGTTTTACAGAAATAAATCCTTATAACTTTAATCCAGAAGTGGATGTTGTTTATTTTGAAAAAGAGTTGATTTAATGGCAATCATAGGCAAAAACATACAAGAAGCAATAAAATTTTTGGAGGCCAATGAAGTCATTGGTTTACCAACAGAAACCGTTTATGGCTTGGCAGGAAATGCGTTTAGTACGGAGGCAGTTACAAAAATTTTTGAAGTAAAAAATCGCCCAACTTTCGACCCTTTGATTGTTCATACGTCAAGCATTGAAAGAATATCAGATTTTGTGCGTGAAATTCCTGTGAAAGCTCAATTGCTTGCCGAAAAATTCATGCCCGGCCCTTTGACTTTGCTTTTACCTAAAAAAGAAAACATTTCAGACTTAGTTACCTCAGGTTTAGAAACCGTTGCCGTCCGAATTCCGAACCATCCTTTGGCTCTCGAATTACTACGAAACTTAGATTTTCCATTGGCCGCACCAAGTGCAAATCCATTTGGCTATATTTCGCCAACTTCTGCACAACATGTTGATAACCAACTTGGTATGAAAATAAAATATATTTTAAATGGGGGAGAATGTGCAGTCGGAATAGAATCTTCAATTATTGGATTTAACGGAGATGAAATCGTAGTTTACCGCAAGGGAGGTTTAGCTATTGAAGACATTGAAAGTGTTGTTGGGAAAGTCCAAATTCAAGAATATTCGTCGTCAAATCCACAAGCCCCAGGAATGTTAAAAAGTCATTATGCACCGAGAACTAAATTAATAATTCTGAATTCAGAACCTGAATACCGCCCATTCAGAATTCATAATTCAAAGACTGCTTTTCTTGGTTTTAAAGATTTCCAACCAAACGTTCCTCGTGAAAATCAATTAATTCTCTCCCCAACGGGAGATTTTCGTGAAGCCGCCAAAAATCTTTTCGCTTACATGAGAGCATTGGATGCAAGAGGTTTTGATATAATTTATGCCGAATTTCTTCCAGAAATGGACTTAGGCAGAGCAATTAATGACCGAATCAGAAGGGCAGCTACGCAAGAATAAAGTATAAATTTGTATAAAAACCCATTCATAATTAAGTTTAATTCTCTCTAATTACAAATTCCACACGACGATTTTTAATACGATTCTCTTCTGTGTCGTTTGGTGCAATAGCCTCTTCTTGACCTTTACCTGTTGCTTTTATTTTATCGGCATTCACACCTTTATTGAAAATGTAATTTGATATGACCGTTGCTCTAAAGTGCGAAAGCGACAAGTTTAGCCTTGGGTCTCCATTATTATCGGTATATCCTAAAATCTCAATTTTCATCTTCGGATTTGCCTTCATAATAGTCACCAATTTGTCTAATTGTGGAAATGATTGCGGCCTAATTTGAGAGCTACTTTGTTCAAAATAAACATTACTTAGTCTGAATCTTTTACCAATTCCTAAGTTTTCAAACCCTTCAATTTTTACTTTAAAATCGTCGTCAGTAAGAATAATGGCATTGTCTTGATAAGTTTTGGTCTCAGGTTCTTTCTTTTCAGGTATTTTTTTAGCTGTAACTGGCGTCGGTGTTATGGTTTCTATCTTAGTTTCGGCAGCTTGTACATTATCAGTTACTTTTACTTCAATTTTCTTTTCAGGAACTTTTTTGTCAACTGGTTTTACTTCTACTATTTTGGGTTCAGGTTTTGGCTCAGGTATCTTCTCAACTTCTTTTTTTACCATAAAAATGTCTCGCTTGAAATCGGAGCTTACAGCTAAGTTTGCCACGTCTATTTTCTCTCCATAAAGTTCATATCCAGGAGCTTCTACTTCAATCGAGTATTTTTTATCAGGACTTAAATTTGCTTGAAAATCTTGATTTTCAATAGTATATTTCGTTGTTACGGCTTTGTTATCACTATCTAAAACTTTAATATTGACATTGGGTACTGGCTGCCGATTTTTAGAATCAAGTGCTTTGAAATTAAAGCTGTAAGCCTCTTTTTTCAATTCAACGGTAATAACATTGTTTAATATATTTGTCAAAGTTACTACTTCCTTATAAATTTTGTACCCACTTGAAATGACTTCCAACTCATAGTTTTTATCTTGTACCAAAATAGCTTTTAGTTTTGTTCCGCCCGATGTAATTGTTCCATTAATAATTTCACCACCACTTAATAATTTGAACTCAGCAACAACAGGTTTTTTGTTTAGAGCATCAATAGAAGCAAAGATAACCTCTTGCGTTGGTACTTTTTTTACTTTCAATTTAATCGTTTTAGAACTCGAGTTTTTAGGTAATGCACCTCTGAATGCCAAATAGCCATCTGCTTTTATTTCAACATTATAAAATTCATCATTTTTTAATTCTGCTAACCATTCAGATGCAAGTGGATTGGCAGTGATAGCAATGGGTTCATTGTTCATATTGAAAATTCTTAGGTTAGCATTTAATACATTGCTACCCTTATCCTCATCCAAAACCACGAGTTTATAACGCTCAATCGCATTTTTAAACAAAGGAATCTCTTGTTCGAATTGATTTTTCGCTGCCAAATCTCGTACATTGATGTTTTGACTTGACTTTTCGTAACCTTCAGCCTCTACCGAAATTGAATAATTATTTTCCAATACTAAAGTTGCTGTAAAACCATTTTTATCTAAAGTAGCTAACACAGGCTGACTTGTACTTAAATTCAAAATCAATAATTTTGCTCCAGAAATCGCTTGTTTTTTTTGAGCATCAGTAACTTTAAATGAAAAAGTATAAGCATCTTTTTTAAGTTCAAAAACTTTTATTGCTTCTGTGGCAGTTTTATTGTCATCATAAATGATGTTTTCGCTAATCGTTTTGTAGCCATCTGCTCCAACTTCCAAAACATAAGGTTTTTGGGGATATAAATCTACCTTAAATGGTTTGTTGATCTCAGCCGAACCACTGAGAGGTTCTTGTTCGGGACGAATTACCTTAAATTGTGCAGAAACTGGTTTTTTTGTAATTCCATCAATTGCAGAATAAAATATTGCTTGAAAAACTTTCTGCATATTAATACCAATCAGCTTACTTGTACCTCGTTGCAAAGTGCCAGTATGTTTCATGTAACCATTAGCTACTACCTCAATAAAGTAATCTTTGTTTTTTTTTAAAACAATTTTCCATTCGCCTGTTTTCGGATTAAGTTTGACGGGTATTGGCTGTTTACTTTCATCAAATAACTTTACATCAGCACCCGAAATCATTTGTTTGTCTTTAGCATCAACAACCAAAATTACATAGTCATCAACGGTACTTTCCAAATTAATCTTAAATTGAAGTTTGCCAGCAGCAAGGTTTTCTAAATTTAAACTTTCATTTTTAATTCCATAATTTGTGTGAGTTACTTCAATTTGATAAACCCCTTTTTCGGTAGGTTTATACTTAATATCATTATCGAGCGTGCCTTTTATTTCTTGTGGAGGATTGTCTTTATAAGTAATCTTAAAATTTGCAGGTAATCTTTTTCCTGAAATTTTATCAAATGCACCAATCGAAACGTAGGTTTCTGATGGAAGTTTGATAATATATTCTTTCTGTGTAGAGGCTTTTAAGTCAATTTTTAAGGTAGTGTAACCTTGATATTGTACAGTAGCAATATATGTTTTTGCGGGATTCAACTCAACAGAAGCCTCTCCTTCGGGCAGAATATTATCAAAAATCAATTGATTATCAGTTGTGTTTGTAATATTAAGATTTGCTCCTTTTAGTGCTTTTCCAGTATCTTCTCCAACAATTGTAAATTTTACGCCATTAACAGATTTTTCTAACCTCAATTCTTTAGAATACGTACGGGCAGGATCACCAATTTCGAGAGCATAACTTTCTTTTTTAGGTTTATGGGTTCCAGTCGTAACTTCAATTTGGTACAGATCTGCTTTTGTAACTACTAATCTATAATAAGGTGTTTCTTTGCTTGATTTCCCGGTGTAAACTTTATCATTGACAGTTACTTTGAAAGACGCTTCAACAAAATCACCAGAAATATCATCAATTGCCTTCAAAATCAAAGATGCCGATGGTTGAGGTTCCATATCAAGTACTACATTAAAACCTTCAATGTCTTGGTCTGACGCAATAACTTGTATCTTTTCTTTGGTGTGATAACCCTCTAATTCTGCTAAAATTTTATATGATTCTCCACTTTTCACAGTAACCATAAAACGACCGTCTGTTTCTTTGAGAGGAATGATATTGCCACCACCGACCGATATAACAGTAAATTTTGGTCTTAATTGAATATTGGAACGCTTGTCTTTGGCAGATAAATTTAATGGTATATCAGCTAAAGTATGGAACGCTTTTTTGTTGATTATAAAAACGGAATTGCCTGCGAATGTAAAATTTACTGAAGCAATAAAAATAGAAATAAATATAAAAATCCTCGTCATAGCTTTTAGGGGAAACAGTATTTACGAACTACAAATTTCAGAAAAAATCTAAACATTTTAACAGTTTTGACGAAATGAATTGTATAATTTTTTAGAAATATGTTGTTTTGCTAAATGAAAACACTTGATACACAGTCGGTTCTGATAGATTTACATTATTTACCATGCCTCGAATTTTTTACTTATGTATTGAAATTCGATGAAATTATACTTGAAAGTAACGAGTATTTTGCCAAACAATCTTATCGAAATCGTTGCTATTTGCAAGGGGCCAATAAAATAGAAATATTAAGCATTCCAATTAATGACGGGAATAAAAAGATATTGATGAAAGATGTTAAGATAGATTATAGCCAGCGTTGGGAAATTATTCATTGGCGAACGATTAATGCAGCCTACGGGAAATCACCCTTTTTTGAATTTTTAGCAGACTATTTTCAAGGGGTTTATCAAAAGAAACCAGTTTTTTTATGGGACTTAAATTTTGAATTCCTGACACTTTGTCTGAAACTACTCAAACAAAACAAGACAATTCGTCAGACTGATGTTTATCAAAAAGTTGTAGAAAATGATGTTATTGATGCCAGATTACTCATAAATGCGAAAAAAAGCTTTGAAAGTAATAATTTTTATCAACCAATAGCTTATCAACAAAACTTTGGCAACGAATTTGAGCCTAATCTTTCTATAATTGATTTACTTTTCTGTCGTGGAAATCAATCTTTGGAAATATTAAAAAAATCTTCAACGATTTGAACACACTTTATCAATAATCCGTTATATTGCAAAGTAAACATGAGAGTGAATTTTAATTGAGTGAATGAATTTAGTGAATATTTGCTTTTATTTAATAATTTTCAAATCATTCACAAAATCGCCCAATCACAATATCACTAAATAATTATTCTTGATGGAGCCAAAATTTTCACAAAAAGTAAAAGAAATCATCACCCTTGCCCGTGAAGAAGCACTTAGGCTTGGGCATGATTATATCGGAACCGAACATTTAATCTTGGGAATGATTCGTGATGGAGAAGGCATGGCTTTGAATCTGTTAAGAGATTCAGGCGTTCAACTGGACGAGCTACGCATCACAATCGAGCAGGCTACCAAAGGTACTGCCACCAATAATATTAAAAACCTGGCAAATATTCCCCTGACCCGACAGTCAGAAAAAGTATTGAAAATTACGCATTTGGAGGCGAAAATCTTCAAATCACTTACAATAGGCACCGAGCATCTTCTCCTTGCAATTTTGAGAGATGGCGATAATCTCGGTGGACAAATTTTACAAAAATTCCGCCTTAACTACGAACAAACTAAAGAGATGCTTGAGTATCAATTGACTGGTCAGAAACCCGTCATGGAGCGTCCCGAAACCGATGATGATGATGAACGGATTTTCGGAGGAGGCACTGGCGGATATAGCTCTCAGCAGAGAGCCGACCAAAAAAACCCAGAAAAATCTAAAACCCCTGTTTTAGATAATTTCGGTAGAGATTTGACAAAATTTGCTGAAGCTGGCAAATTAGACCCGATTGTTGGACGTGAAAAAGAAATTGAGCGAGTAGCTCAGATTCTTTCAAGACGTAAGAAGAACAACCCAATTTTGATTGGTGAACCTGGTGTTGGCAAAACTGCCATTGCCGAAGGTTTAGCTTTGAGAATTGTGCAGAAAAAAGTTTCAAGAATATTATTCGGAAAACGTGTAGTAACGCTTGATTTAGCTTCGTTGGTTGCAGGTACAAAATACCGTGGTCAATTTGAAGAGCGAATGAAAGCAGTGATGAATGAATTGGAGAAATCACCCGACGTAATTTTGTTTATTGACGAGATTCATACAATAGTAGGTGCTGGCGGTGCCAGTGGCTCGCTCGATGCTTCAAACATGTTTAAACCAGCTTTGGCCCGTGGTGATATTCAATGTATTGGTGCGACAACTTTAGACGAATACCGTCAGTATATTGAAAAAGATGGAGCTTTGGCTCGTCGTTTTCAGATGGTAATGGTAGAGGCAACTTCGATTGAAGAAACCATTGAGATTTTGAATAATATCAAAGATAAATATGAAGACCATCACCACGTAACTTACACGCCAGAAGCGATTGATGCGGCAGTAAAATTGTCGGAAAGGTATATTACCGACCGATATTTGCCAGATAAAGCCATTGATGTAATGGACGAAGTAGGAGCTAGGGTTCATATTAGCAATATTTCTGTTCCGCCAGATATTATTTTCTTGGAAGAACAAGTAGAGTTGATTAAAAAAGAGAAAAATTCGGTTGTAAAAAGTCAACGCTACGAAGAAGCAGCTCAGCTACGTGACCGTGAGAAAAAATTGTTGGAGCAACTCGACCGTGCAAAAAATGCGTGGGAAGAAGAAGCAAAAACAAAACGTTATAGCGTAACTGAAGACAATGTTGGTGATGTAGTTGCGATGATGACTGGAATTCCTGTGAAGCGTGTAAACATGAACGAAGGAGAGAAAATCCTGAAAATGGGAGATTCGCTTCGAGGAAGAATAGTTGGTCAAGATGCGGC
Source organism: Emticicia sp. (assembly GCF_043780375.1). Classification (GTDB taxonomy): domain Bacteria; phylum Bacteroidota; class Bacteroidia; order Cytophagales; family Spirosomataceae; genus Emticicia. Next base: position 17,408 of record NZ_JAYWCU010000284.1, read on the forward strand.
GGTTGAAAAATTAGTTAAATCAATTCAACGTACACGTGTTGGTTTGAAAGATCCTAAAAAACCAATCGGTTCGTTTATATTCTTAGGTCCAACGGGTGTTGGTAAAACCGAATTAGCAAAAACACTTGCCACTTACTTATTCGACAAAGAAGATGCCCTCATCAGAATTGACATGAGTGAGTACATGGAGAAATTTAGCATCTCACGTTTGGTGGGAGCCCCTCCAGGATACGTTGGCTATGAAGAAGGTGGACAATTGACGGAGAAAATTCGTAGAAAACCTTATTCGGTAGTGCTACTCGACGAGATTGAAAAAGCTCACCCTGATGTTTATAATATATTGTTGCAGGTTTTGGACGATGGTGTTTTGACTGATAGTTTAGGCCGTCGAGTTGATTTCCGAAATACAATAATTATAATGACTTCAAATATCGGCGTTCGTGATTTGAAAGATTTTGGTTCAGGTATTGGTTTTGCAACAAAATCTCGTACCGATAATCAAGATGATATAATGAAAAGCACGATTCAAAATGCTTTGAAAAAAACATTTTCTCCCGAGTTTTTAAATCGCCTAGATGATGTTATTGTATTCAATTCATTGACTCGTGACGACATTCATAAGATTATTGATATTGCTTTAGGTCGCTTAATTGCTCGTATAACCAATATTGGTTATAATATTGAATTGACTGATAAAGCAAAAGATTTCTTGTCAGAAAAAGGCTACGACCAACAATATGGTGCAAGACCATTGAACCGTGCGATTCAGAAATACGTGGAAGATCCATTGGCAGAAGAGATTTTGAAAGGTGAAGTACAAGAAGGTGACACTATTTTGGTTGATTTTAGTGGTGAAGGTGAAACTTTGACTTTTAGTAAAACTAAGAAAGAAGAAACGATTGAAAAAAATTAAGGATTTCAATATCCGGATACAAAAAGCACGGCAATCTGTCGTGCTTTTTTGCTAATTTTGTCGCATGATTTATGACTACATCAAATATCTTATAAAAGCCAAAGACGAATATTCTATTCATTCACCATTTTTGTTTGAATTCTATACTAAAGTTGTCAAAGATAAAAATCCTGAAAAGAATTTTCAAGCAATTGAAAATTTACGAAAACAATTGTTACACGATGAACATCTTATTTCAATAATTGATTTTGGGGCAGGGTCAAAACTAAATTTATCGGCAAAAAGAAAAGTAAAAGATATAGCTCGAAACTCTCAAAAGTCGCCTCAACTTGGGCAATTGCTTCATCGAATAATTCAATTTTATCAATATAAAAACATTCTTGATTTAGGTACTTCTTTTGGTCTTACGACTGCTTATTTGTCATTTCAAACAACTGATAATAAGGTAATTAGCTTTGAAGGTTGCCCTGAAACTGCCCAAATAGCTCAAGACAACTTCGATAAATTAGATTTAAATAACATTGAAATTATCGTAGGGAATATAGATAAAACTTTGCCCGAAAAAGTAAAAGAAATTTCAACATTAGACTTTGTTTTTTTTGATGCCAATCATCGTTATGAACCGACAATAAGGTATTTTGAACAATGCTTAACAAAAGCCCATGAAGGAAGTTGTTTTGTTTTTGATGATATTTATTGGTCAAACGAAATGAAACAGGCGTGGCAATACATCAAAAATCATTCTTCTGTAACCGTTTCCTTAGATTTATTTTGGTTGGGAATAATTTTCTTTCATAAAAAGCAAGTGAAACAAGATTTTGTGTTGAAATTCTGAGTTTTTCGTAAACCGTTCTGATAAAATTTCGTTTTACTAATTTAGAATATTTCTAAACTAAAATGTATCAATGTTTGTTATTTTTGTAATCGAAAGAAAAAAATAAAATATGTCAATTTTAGATATAAATAAAATACGTCAAGATTTTCCGATTCTTGATGAAAAGATTAACGGCAAAAATTTAGTGTATTTTGATAATGCCGCTACTACGCAAAAACCTTTGGTAGTTATTGAGGCCTTGGCAAACTATTACGGGCATTATAACGCCAATATTCACCGTGGAATACATTTCTTAGCCGAAAAAGCAACTTCTGCTTTTGAAGCTTCACGAAAAACGATTCAGAGTTTTTTGAATGCCGAACATTTAGAGGAAATTATTTTCACATACGGCACAACTGATGGCATAAACTTGGTTTCTCAAACTTACGGACGAAAATTTTTGAAAGAAGGTGATGAAATCATTATAAGTACGCTCGAACATCACTCCAATATTGTGCCGTGGCAAATGCTATGTGAGCAGAACGGATGTATATTACGAATTATCCCAATTGATGATAATGGCGATTTACGTTTGGAAGAATATGAAAAAATGCTTTCTGAAAAGACTAAATTTGTGTCTGTTGTGCATGTATCCAATGCTTTAGGTACTATCAATGACGTAAAATTTATCATCGAAAAAGCTCATGCCGTAGGGGCAAAGGTCTTAATTGATGGAGCTCAAGCAAGTTCACATATTGAGATTGATGTACAAGATTTAGATGTAGATTTTTACGTTTTTTCTGCTCATAAAATTTACGGCCCTACTGGAATGGGAGTTTTATATGGCAAAAAGGATATTTTGAATGCCATGCCTCCTTATCGTGGTGGTGGCGAAATGATAAAAGAAGTAACTTTTGAGAAAACAACTTATAACGATTTACCCTATAAATTTGAAGCTGGAACACCCAATATTGCAGATGTTATTGCCGTAAAATTTGCGATTGATTATATCAATGAATTGGGTAAAGAAAATATTGCAGCTTACGAAGATGAACTTTTGAAATATGCAACCCATCAATTTTCCGAAATTGAAGGTTTAAAAATTATAGGGCAAGCAAAAGAAAAAATTTCAGTAATTTCGTTTGTTTTAGAGGGTATTCATCCGCAAGATGTGGGCGTGATTCTTGACCAACAAGGTATTGCAGTTCGTACAGGACATCATTGTACGCAACCTTTGATGAGCCGTTTGAAAATTCCCGGAACTTCAAGAGCCTCTTTTGCTGTTTATAACACAACCGATGAAATTGATAAATTAGTGAAGGGAATTCATAAGGTTAAAAAGATGGTTTTGTAAACGGAACTATTGAGAACAAAAAATATTTTTTTGAGTAATTTGCAAACTATGACAATAAACGAAATACAAGACGATATCATTGAAGAGTTTGAGTTGTTTGATGATTGGGAAGGAAAATACGAATACATTATTGATTTAGGAAAAAAGCTACCAAAGTTAGCCGATGAACATAAAACCGAAGAAAATGTTATCAGAGGTTGTCAATCAACAGTTTGGTTGAATGCCTATAAAAGTGGAGATAAACTCATTTTCGAGGCAGATTCAGAGGCAATTATTGTAAAAGGCTTGGTCAGTATGTTGGTAAAAGTTTTGACAAATCATACACCCAAAGAAATAATGAATGCTGACTTATATTTTATAGAAAAGGTCGGCTTAGCAAGCCATTTGGCACAAACTCGCTCAAATGGATTAGCCTCGATGGTAAAGCAAATGAAAGCTTATGCAGTAGCTTATCAAGCCCAAAATTTTTAAAAAACACCGTATATTAATTAATATGACTGATCAAGAATTAAAAGATAAAGTAATTGAAGCCATAAAGAAAGTTTATGACCCTGAAATTCCAGTAGATGTATATGAATTGGGTTTAATCTATGATATTAAGATTTTTCCAGTAAACAATGTATATGTATTAATGACCCTTACTTCTCCTTCTTGTCCATCGGCAGAGTCGATTCCTGTTGAGGTTGAGCAGAAAATCCGTGAGATTGAAGGTGTAAGCGATGTGAGTGTAGAACTAACCTTTGACCCTCCTTATGCTACTGATATGATGTCGGAAGTAGCTCAACTGGAACTTGGTTTTATGTAATTTAGTCTATTGTCGATAGTTTTTTCAAAAATGCTAAAATACCCCAAAGGCATTTAATAACCATAAAACAAAACTCCCCTTCAGGGGTCGGGGGTTTTTAATACTATGTATCCTCCTCATTTAGTAGCACCCATGAAAGCTGATTTAGTTAATGTAGGCTTTCAAGAATTACTGACTCCGTCAGATGTAGATAATTTTATGACCAATCAAGTAGGAACTTCTTTGGTAGTGATTAATTCGGTATGTGGTTGTGCAGCAGGAACTTGCCGTCCAGGCGTGAAGTTAGCTTTAGAACGCTCAGACGCAAAACCTGAAAACTTAGTAACCGTTTTTGCAGGTGTAGATACAGACGCTGTTCAACAAATGCGTACTTATATACCATTCCCGCCATCATCGCCAGCAATTGCGATTTTTAAAGATGGCGAAATCGCTCATTTTATTGAAAGACACCACATTGAAGGTCGTTCGGCTGAAATGATTGCTACACATTTAGTGGCCGTTTTAGAAGAAATTGTAGGCGAAGAAGCGTGATAATTAGCTTTGAATAATGAGTTCTGAATTTAAATCAGAACTCATTATTCAGAATTACAATTAGAAATTTGGCTTTAATAGATACTTACCATAGAATTCATCAATTATTTTTACTACATCTTCAGCAGAATCAACTAACTTGATGAGCTTCATGTCTTCGGGGTTTACATTTTTTTCTTTTTCGCACATAGTATTCATAATCCAATCAAGTAAACCAGTCCAATACTCTGTGCCAACCATTACAATTGGGAAACGAGCAATTTTTTTGGTTTGAATCAAGGTTAAAGCTTCAAAAAGTTCATCTAATGTGCCAAAACCACCAGGCATAATTACAAAACCTTGGGAATATTTCATAAAACACACTTTCCGAGCAAAAAAGTAGTCAAAATTGATGCTTTTATCAGAGTCCACAAATCTATTTGGCACTTGCTCAAAAGGCAATTTTATATTTAATCCTACTGATTTTCCTCCGTTCTCACTTGCTCCTTTATTGCCAGCTTCCATTATACCAGGGCCGCCGCCAGTAATTACTCCATAACCTTTATGCACTAATTTTGCAGCAATTTCTTCCGAAAGCAAGTAATATTTATGGTCAGGTTTTGTTCTGGCTGAACCGTATATTGTTACACATGGACCAATTTTTGCCAATCGGTCGAAACCTTCAACAAATTCTGATACTGTTTTTAATATTTGCCAAGAATCTTGACTTTGGATTTCATTCCAGCCTTTTTCTACAAATGCTTCACGAATTAATTCTTCTTCATTTAACTCAATTTCTTTTTCAATCATATTCTTAATTTTTGACGTACAAAATTTTTAGATGTTGAAGGTAAATCTTATTTAGTTTTATTAATACATTTCTTCTCTAAAAAATTAACAAGAATTGGATATTGAAAACGTATATTTGCAAAAAAAAGTTTAAAATATCAAATAATGGTTCTTTCTTAGAAAATTCACTCCAAATATAAGAAAGTAATTAAACAAAATAGGGGTATTATAATTTTATGAAAGTTGCAATTGCAGGAGACCATGCAGGTTTCGAGTATAAAAAAGTTGTTCTAAAGTGGCTACAAGAACAAAATTATGAAACAGCTGATTATGGCCCTTATTTGCCAGAATCAATGGATTATCCAGATACAGCACATCCATTAGCAAGTGCCGTTGAAAGTGGACAATATGAGTTTGGTATTTTGATTTGTGGTAGCGGAAATGGTGTTTGTATGACCGCCAATCATCACCAAGGAATACGTGCAGGATTAGCTTGGAATGTGGAAGTTGCAGAGTTGATCCGTCAGCACAATGATGCCAATATAATTTGTTTACCAGCTCGCTTTATTGATATTGATTTGGCTCTTGCGTGTATTAAAGCATTTCTTGCAACACCATTTGAAGGTGGCAGACATGGGCGTAGAGCGGATAAGATTTCTTGTTAATTTTAGATACAAGATTCGAGATATGGGATTCGAGATAGAATTTATTCAAATGAGTGTTTTCATATCTCGAATCTCTTATCCCAACTCTAAAATCTTCTTTGATAGATTCCTTTCAATTTAGTTGCTTTATAATCAGCGGCTAATGCTGGGATTCTTTGAAAGATTTTCGGAATTACATTTTGCTTGTCAATGATAATAGTAGGCGGGTCTTTCTTGAAATTATCAAAAATATTGATTATACTTTCATAGTTATCGGGGTTTTCCAAATCAATTTTCGACAAATCCCAGTTGAGGTAACAAGTTGCCGATTGCCCTACTTTATACTCATCAATTCTTTCTCCGATGACCAGCATTTTTTGTCCTTTCATCAAATCTGGCAATTCTTTTGGTTTGATTCTCATATCGGCAAGTTGCTCGAATCCTTTGCCAAAAAGTGGCGTAACACCTTGATACTGAACAAATAAAATAAAAACAAAAAGTGCCATAAACAAAGTTTCAGGCAAAAATGCTCCACGCACATGAAGGAAAAAACCCGTAACAAAAAAAGCAAAGCAAGGTATAAAAATAATAAATTGCAAGGGAGCTACATTGGGCGATAAAAATAAGGCTAAAATACTCGCAAATAACCAAATCAACATTATTTGTTGCGTTCGTTGCTGATAACTATTATACCGACTTGCTCGTGTAAGGCTCAGGAAACCAAAAAACGAGAGTGCTGCAGGAATTGCT
>NZ_JAYWCU010000285.1:0-24526 GCF_043780375.1 Emticicia sp.
ATATTTACTCATCAGGAAGGTTTTGATTTATTCTTTAAGCTCGACACTCAAAGGTAAATCTTTATTTTCCTGCTTTTTTCTACCGTTGCAACAAAGTCATTTCTTGAATAAGATTTATTTTCTCCCAATAATTATCATCACAAATTGGTATAAATGGAAACAGTTTCATTAAAATGATTGCTAAAAATGATACCACAAAAAGGGAGTTAACAGATTTATCAATGCGGCGAATAGAATTAAAGATGCTTTGCATGGTAGTATATTCAGGTCTAAAATAGCAAATTAAAGTTAGTCTAAATTTACAATTTCAACTAACCTCGCTATGTGAAGGCTGTGCCTTCGTATTTCTTGAAATATTTAAGTAAGTTTGGCTGATTTAAAATCAGTCATTTTGTAAGCCGTTGTTACAATGGCATCTGAGAAATAGACGAACTAAACAGCCTTTATATCACACAAATATAGCCCAAACCCCAAAAAATTGTAATAATTTTACACAAATTTATTATCCAATTTCATGCTTTACTCACAAGATATAAAACAAAAATTAGGCTTCGACAATCAAATAAACCAATAAAATGAACCAAACATTCCAAGCAAGGGCAGAAATGCCACAAGGGGCTAATAAAGTCCTTGACCGTAGAAACATTGAAAATGCCTATTCGAGTCTGCTTGGTCTGCTCACGAGTGAACTCTCGGTGCTTGATGTGGGTTGTGGCTCGGGAGCAATTACGGCCGATATTGCTCAAAGAGTAAACGGCAAAGTTGTGGGTATTGATTTTAGTCAACATTTAATTGATCTGGCTCAGAAAAACTATGAGCATGTTCCAAACCTGAGTTTTAGATTAGCAAATATCAATGATTATGTTTCGGACGAATCTTTTGATTTGGTTATTGCTGCCCGAACTTTGCAATGGGTCAATAATCCTGCAGAAGTTGTGTCGAAAATGGTCGGTTTGTTGAAAATCGGTGGAAAAATTTCAATTAATGACTATAACCACACCAAGATCGAATGGTCGCCCACTCCACCAAAATCAATGTCAGAATTTTATTCGGCATTTATTAATTGGCGAACCGACGCTGGTTTTGATAATAAAATTGCCGATAATTTGCTCAATATTTATCAAAACTTAGGCTTGTTTAATATAAATATTGTTCCTCAACACGAAACAAGTGTAAAAGGCGAAGAAGATTTTGAAGCAAGCACCAGAATTTGGAGCATAGTTGCTGAAACTCGTGGCAAGCAAGTAGTGCAAGATGGCTATATTTCGGAAGAATTACGTTTGCAAGCAATCCAAGGGTATGATGCTTGGATTAGGAATGAGGCTCAAAGTATGACGCTTTATTTATTGGCGGTAGAAGGAACAAAACTCACTTAGGCTCAATTCCATTGGATTATAATTCATAGACTTATCTTCTCCAAATAAACAAACACCCAAATATTATGATAAATTTGTATTTATTTATCACAATATTTCATGCTTTACCCCCAAAATATAGAACAAAAATTAGGCTTTGACAAAATCCGTGAACATATCGCCGAGCAATGCGTGAGTTCGCTTGGACGTGCTTTTGTTGAAAAAATTCGCTTTTCTGACGACTTCAAAATCATTGATAGATTGATTCGTCAAGCTGCCGAATTTAAGTTGATTTTACAAACCGAATCTGATTTTCCGGAACAAAATTATATTGATGTAAACGAGGCATTAACAAGAGCTGCCATTGAAGGTGCTTTTGTGAGCGAAGAGCAATTCTTTGAGATTAAACTTTCGCTTCGCACCATTCAACAAATCATTCATTTTTTCAAACTCAAAGAGGACTATCTTTATCCTGAACTAAAAACGCTCGTCAAAAACTCTCTTCCGATTGTGGAAGTGAAAGGTGGAATTGATGGCTGGGCGGCTGTTATTTCTCAAATTGATAAAATAATTGACGAACGAGGAAAAGTACGAGATAATGCTTCGCCCGAATTGGCCGATATTCGCCGCCGCTTGATTTCTGAGCAAATTGACTTGCGTAAAACTTTGGAGCGAATCCTCCGCACAGTCAGAAATAGTGGTTGGATTGGTGACGAAATGTCGCTTACGATTCGAGATGGTCGCATGGTAATTCCTATTTTGTCAGAGCATAAACGCAAACTTAAAGGCTTCGTACATGACGAATCGGCAACGGGGCAAATGGCTTTCGTAGAACCCGCCGAAGTATTGGAAGCCAACAATGAAATTAGAGAATTAGAAGCTCGTGAACGCCGAGAAATTGTTAAGATTTTAGAGCGATTAACTGACTTCGTTCGTCCACACGTTCCTGCTTTACGTAAGGCATATTTGTTTCTTGGAATCGTTGATTTTATTCGAGCAAAAGCTAAATTTGCCCTCAACATTGATGCAACAGCACCACTTTTAGTAGAAAATCAAGCACTTGAATGGTATAGAGCAAAGCATCCTTTGTTGTTTTTATCGTTTAAAAAACAAGGAAAAAGCGTGGTTCCACTTGGCATAAAATTAGAACAAAACAACAGAATTGTTTTGGTTTCTGGGCCAAATGCTGGAGGAAAATCGGTCATGTTGAAGACCATTGGTTTGGTGCAGTACATGGCTCAATGTGGTTTGCTTGTACCGGTTTCGCCCGACTCAAAAGTGGGTGTTTTCAAGAATATTTTCATTGATATCGGCGACGAACAAAGTATCGAAAATGACTTGAGTACTTATAGTTCGCATCTAACAAACATGAAGTATTTTGTCAATTTTGCTAATAAAAACACTTTGTTTTTGATTGACGAATTTGGCACAGGAACAGAGCCCAGTTTGGGCGGAGCAATTGCCGAATCTATTTTGGAGCAATTACTCAAATCGAGTGCTCATGGGGTTGTCAATACACACTATACTAATTTAAAGGTTTTTGCAGATAAAAATGCTGGCACGGTAAACGGTGCAATGAAATTTGATGCCGAACATTTAGAGCCTCTTTATGAACTCGAAATTGGGAAACCTGGTAGTTCGTTTGCTTTGGAAGTAGCACAAAAGATTGGTCTGTCGAAACAAATTATTGATAATGCCAAACGAAAACTGGGTTCGCAACAAATTGATTTTGAGAAACTTATCAAAGAATTAGAAATTGAGAAAAAAGTTTTTTCTGAGAAAAACAAAGAATTTATTGAAAAAAATCAAAAACTGACTCATACGCTCGAACAATATACTGGCTTGAAAAACTTTTTGGATTTAGAAAAAAAGAAGATTTTGAACGAAGCCAAAACTCAAGCCAAAGAATTATTGAAAGAAGCTAATCGAAAAATAGAAAATACGATTCGAGAAATAAAAGAGGGAAAAGCCGAAAAAGATGCCACAAAAGTGTTGCGTCAAGAGCTTCAAATTTTTCAAGAACAAGAATTAAAACTTCAAAAAGTTGATGAAATCAAACAACCAATTGGCGACGAATGGGAAACAAGTAATGGTGAAATTTCGGTAAAAGATTTTGTCCGAATAAAAGGACAAGCCACTATTGGTGAAGTAATTTCCCTGCGAGGAAAAGATGTAGAAGTAGCCATTGGCGATTTGAAAACGAATATCAAGCTCAATCGCCTTGAAAAAATGAGCAAAAAGGAGTACAAAGATGCAACCAAAGAAGTAGCACGTCCAAAACTTTCGGGCATTGATATGAACGAAAAAATGGCAAATTTTAGCTTTAATCTTGACCTTCGTGGCAAACGAAGCAGCGAAGCTTTGGGCGAAGTTGATAGCTTGATGAATGATGCGATTATGCTCGGCTATCCCGAACTTCGTATCGTACATGGCAAAGGCGACGGTATTTTACGCACACTTATTAGGCAACATTTACGAGGCTATAGCCAAGTAGCTGGTACAGCCGACGAGCATGCCGACCGTGGTGGTCAGGGTGTTACGATTGTAAAGATGAAATAATTTGAATTTACGACGGGGTCGCCCGTGCGAGTATGATTGTATATGACTTATCCTTAAAGTTTTCCTAATTTCGTAAATCGTCATTGCAATAACAACCCGTTCAAAAATCATAAATTTAATTTTAAATAATAACCCCTTCTATTCAACAATGAAAAAAGTATTGATTTTAGCTCTTGCGGCTTGTAGCTTCGGGGCTTTTGCACAGAAAGGCAAAACAGTAAAACTATTCAACGGAAAAAACACTAATGGCTGGCATACTTGGCATGAAACGACAGTAAAAGGCTGGCACGTAATGGACGGAGTATTGATGTCGCACGGTGGCAATGGAGACCTTGTAAGCGATAAAGAATACGAAGATTATGAGCTTACTTTTGATTTTAAGGCAGCTCCAAAAGGTAATAGTGGCGTGATTTACAAAGTTCTTGAAAGACCTGATTTGAAGACTTCTTATATGTCTGGGCCAGAATATCAGATTATTGATGATAAGAATTATCCAGATCCGATTAAAGATGTCCAGAAAACAGCAGCAAATTATGACATGCAACCAGCCAATGATTTGACAATCGTGAAGCCTGCTGGCGAGTGGAATAAAGGGAAAATCTTAATTAAAGATAATCATGTGGAACATTGGCTCAATGGCAAAAAGGTAGTTGAGTACGAATACGGTAGTACCGACTGGCAAGTAATGGTAGCCAAAAGTAAATTTGCCGAGTGGGAATTTGCCAAGGCTCACGCCAAAGGAAAAATTGCTTTGCAAGACCACGGCGATATGGTTTCTTTCCGAAATATTAAAATTAAGGAATTGTAAGACACAAAAAAGGAGAGCTTTCAACGGCTCTCCTTTTTTGTAGCATTTATTTTTTACTTAGAATTTAAATGTTATACCCACTGTGCTGTAAGGAAACCCTCCTTCTGCATAAATACCCACTTTCTCTTTGAAGTAGTACCTTGCTCCTACAAACCCGCCTAACATAAGACCAGCACTTGTTCCATTATAATTTGACGAATAGCTATCGTTATATTTAACAGCTCTAAAGCCACCCATGAGACCCACATAAGGGTCTATTTTGTTGTCATCAATACCTAAATCTTTTAGGTATTTTCCTACGTGTGCCGCCACTCTGCCACCAACGCCAATATAGGTAACACGATAATTGCTACTTACTAAATAGCCGTAGTTTCTCGAAGAGAAAGCACCAATAGCTCCGACGCTTAATAAATCAGATATTCCTACATCTACTGATGCGTTTACTCCAAGGCCATAACCAAAACCAACGCCAACACTAAAGTTTTTTTGGCCTTTTTCAAACGCTTGTGCTTGAGCATTTTCAGAGGAAATACAACTAAATACTGCTAAAACAGCAACTAAAAGTAAATTTTTCATGATAATTAAATTTATTTTATAGATATTTCTTAATAAGGCGAAATTTAGGAAAACACAATTTTAAAACAAACATTTATGATAAAAAATGATGCGAAATTCAATTAAGCGGTTTCTAAAAAAGAAAAATCATTGAGAAACCTCATCTAAAATTTCATTATAAACCTTTGCTCGACGTTTCTTTTTTTGATTTTCGGCAATTATTTCTGCTTTTTTATATCCTCCTGAATAATATCTTTGAAACCACGGAACCATCGTAATTAAAGCATCCAAAGGATTAGCACTTCTTACAGCGGCCGTAATGCCCCATGCAGCTATGCCTGCGGTGAGTAAAATTGAATTAGCCCCGTTTTTAATATCTCCTGCATAAAACTGCCCCAGCCCTGGCATAATCATACTTAAAATTCTTGCTTTTCGTGGACTCAGTCGACTTATTTTTTCATTTTTAATAAACAGCCCCTCTACCCTATTACGGCTTTTTATATTGGTTGTATCTATTAATTGTATGAACTCCTTTTTTGACTCATCAAATTTTTCTATCGAAAAATTTAGAAGTGCAGAATAAAAAATCTTTCTTCGGTTTTGCTCAAAAGTTAGTTTATCGGGTAAATTTAATAATTCAACTTGGGCATATTCAAAGCTATTTTGTATTAAATAACAAGATAGTTTTCTGAACAATATTTCGGCTTTTGAGCTATCTGTTTTTTGTTGAAAAAAAGCCAATTCATAATAGTCCGCAGCTTCTTCATATTCGTGTGTTTCATAAAGGCAATCGGCAATGTTTTTATAACAGCGTTTTCGGTATTCCTCAACTTTGTCAAAATATATAACTCTGCGGTAGGTTATAGCTGCTCCAACATAATCTTGTTTTTCGTAAAGCTCATTGGCAAAGTTGAAACTTTGCTTAATGTCTTGTGAAAACCCAAATTTAGAGATTATTATAAAAAGTATTAAAAGTATATTTTTCATAAATCATATGGTTTTCAATAATAACTATTAAAAAGATTATCTATTTTATTTCTGATAAGTTGATGACTTTTCTTATTGTAACCTTTTGCCGAAACAACCGAACCATAAATATTGCCAAGATGAAAACCTAATGCGACTCCTCCATAAATCCAGCCTCTGGTGCTTTTCACTCCACTTTGATGAAATCCTCGATATGACTGAAAGACCATTGTGCCAACAAAAAACATCGAAACCAAACCGTCTTTCCAATCTTTTGCATAAAATCTACCCGCCCCTGGAAATATGGCAGACATCAAACCCGCTAAGGCTGGATTTTTCTTTTTAATATTAATTGCCTGTATTGCCAAATCTTTATAATCGGTTGCTAATTTGTGGTCTTCGTCTTTGAGCGTTTGCAAAATTTGATTGGCTTGTTTATAATTGTCTTGCAGGATTTCGGCAGTTGCAGATAAAATTATTTTGTCTGGTTGCGAAAGCTGAGTATTCATTTCCCAAAACTCTTTTGCAGCGTTGTAGTTAGGTTTCAGCAATAATGTTCGTCCATATTCAACGGCAGAGGCTGCACTCATTATTGTTAAGTTGGGGTAAAGTTGTTTGGCTCGAAGTACTGTTTCGTCGAATTTTCCTGAGCGACGATACATAGATAGGAGGGAAGTCTTCAAAGTATCATTTGAGGGAAGCATAAAAACCAGTCGCTCAAACTCACGAGTTGCTAATTCGTATTGTGCAGATTTTGCAAGGTATTCGGCAAATTTCTTTGTATTATCGTAATTATAAATGTCTTGTGCGGAAACGTTTATTGATTTAAAAAGTATTAAAAGTATTAAAAGTTTTTTTTTCATTTTTTTTAAAATATAATAAATTTATAAATAGCTATTCATAGAATCAACTACATGTAAATCGTAAATACTCTTAGGGTTTATCTATCAATAATTTTGCCTTTATATCTATTTCATATTTAGTTGGACTCAGCCCATTGCAGCGAGTTAAACGATCCATCGTTTTGATTCCGCCCATCACAACGCCATTTTTCTTAACTGATAAAATTCCATATTCCGAACACGAAGGTGTAAAGGTACAAACGTTTAAATCTTGTGATGAGAAAAAGGTTTTATAAAACAAAAAAAGTCCTGAAAACAAATATTGAATTTCGTTACGGTTATTTTTAGCTTCTTTATAAACACGCTTTATTGGCTCTTGAACTACGCCACGATGCAAATTTATCTCAGCCTTACTTTGGGCTAATAATGGGTTGCTTAGGTAAAGGCTTAGTAGTAGGGATAGTGTAATTATACATATTATTTTCATCTTCTTGGTCTATAATAATATTTTTGTAGGTCGTTTGTTGAATATTTTGAGTACTGTCAGTATTATTAGAAATTTGTGTTACTTGTCTTGGAAACTCAACCCCATTTATATTTACATAGTCTTTGAAAAACTGTTGGCTCAATAATTTATCGTTGAAATCATAAAAAGCAATTGCATCCAATCGTTTGTTGACATTTGCCATTTTTATTTTTCCCAATGTTTTCATTAACCTTTTTTCTGTAACGCTCCATGTTGTTACTACTCGCCCATCTTTCTCTTTTTCTACTTTTGTTATTTTATAAATTCCAGCAGCTTTGCCCGAATTAATACCATAGTCGGCCAATTTGCCAGAAAGCGATAAATGAAAAATGGAAAACTCATTTACCACCATCACATTTTGAGAAGATATTAACTCACCATCTTTACCTATTTTGAATAATGTAGTATCTTTTATTATTATTGTTTCTACTTGTGGAAAGTGCAGCTTATAAATCAATTTCAAAGAAGGTTTGTCATAATAGACCTTTCCAACAGTGAGGCGATAAGTGCCGTTCGATAACTTATCTTTTATCGAAACATCACTTTTTATTCTATAAAATTGTTGTGCGTTTACAACTTGAAAGCCTAAAATCAAAATAAATAATAAATTCTTCATCTTTTATTTTATTGAATAAACAAAAATAGCCCAAACGTTTTATTTGGACTATCTTTTAAATATAATATGAACATTAAAATCAGAAACGTCCTCCAATTAATCCTAAAACTACAACATAATAAATAACCAAAACAGCGGCAAAAACTAAACAACCAAATAATGCTTTCTTGGTTTGGTCTTTGTCTTTATCGGTTACTAAGTAAACAATCAAGACTCCCACTAAGCCCAAAACACAGCCCCACCAAAAAGCAGGAATATTTAATGGTAATTCGCCAGAAGCTACAGTATTAGTAACGTTTGTGTCTAAATTCAAATCTTTTGTAAGCTCAGAATCTTTTACATCTTCTAATGTTGTGCCTTCGTGTGATGTTACATATTGCTCCAATTTATTTAATTTCTCGAATTCTGAGTTGATACTTTGCTCATTCATTACCATTGCTGGTTGAGTTGCTACATTCTCGTCCGATAATGAAGTAGAAGCAACTACTGAATTATCAGCAACCATTGTTGCTTCGGTTGGAGCAGAAACCACCACTTCTTCTATTGCTGGTTGTGCAGCTACAGGTAAAGCGTTGCTCGCTTGTTTTTTAGCAACAGCATAAGTAGGTGTGCTACTTTTCTGGAATGTTGCGTATTCTTTCTTTTGACAAGAAGCTAACACAACTAATGCTGAAAGAAATAGGACTAATTTTTTCATGAAACAAATAGTTTAGAAGTAAATGAATGATTATTAAGCACAAAAATATAATTTAATTTTGATTTTCAAAATGACAATAAATATATAATAAAATATTTTTAATTCTGTCAATTTAAGGTTTTCTCTAAATATTAAAACTTTATTTTGTCATCAATAAATACAAAAGAAAGAAAAAAAAACGCTTTTTACTTTTTTTAAGAATTAAAATTACAAAAAAATTTACTAAACGGTCAAAATATACGTAAAATGTTAAAACAGCATTCTCACATTCGCTACGAATCTATTTTATGTCTTGATGAAGATACATTGATTCAAAAATCAGAATCCTATCTTAAACATCTAAATGCTCGCCGTTCTTTAAGATTTTTTTCTGATAAGGCTGTTCCGAAAGATGTCATTGAAAATATTATTATGGCCGCTTCAACAGCCCCATCTGGAGCAAACAAACAACCCTGGACTTTTTGTGTAGTTTCCGCTCCCGACTTAAAAAAGCGAATAAGAATAGCTGCCGAAGAGGAAGAATATAGAGGTTATAATAGCCGAATGTCGGATGAATGGCTGGAAGATCTAAAACCTTTTGCCACCGATTGGCAGAAACCGTTTTTAGAAATTGCTCCGTATTTGATAATTGTTTTCAAAAGAGCTTATGAAATTAAAGCTGCGGGAAAGAAAAACCAAAACTATTATGTAAATGAATCGGTAGGTTTAGCTTGTGGATTTTTGCTAACGGCTATACATGAGTTGGGCTTGGTTGCACTTACGCACACACCAAGCCCAATGGATTTTTTAAGCAAACTTCTAAACCGCCCTTCCAACGAAAGACCATTTCTTCTTATTCCTGTCGGCTATCCTGCCGATAATGCAACCGTGCCAGACATTAAAAGAAAAGTGAAAGAACAGGTCATTGCTTGGTACGAATAATTAATCCTTTTTAACCTTATCTTTAAATACTTTCTGAAACTTTTCAACTTTTGGTTTCACAACTAATTGGCAATATGGGTTCGAGCCATTTAGATTGAAATAGTCTTGGTGATAATTTTCTGCTTTATAAAAAACACTCGCTGCTTCAAAAGTCGTAACAATAGGAGTATCGAATGCTCCTGACGTGTTTAAGTCTACTTTGTATTTTTGTGCAATGGCTTGTTGGGTATTATCATGGTAAAAAATAGCCGACCGATATTGCGTTCCAACATCATTTCCTTGACGATTCAACGTAGTTGGGTCATGTGTTTTCCAGAAAACTTCGAGTAATTCTTCAAAGCTAACCTTCTGTGGATTATAAGTAATTTGACAAACTTCGGCATGTCCTGTCTGTCCAGAACAAACATCTTTATACGTGGGGTTCTTTGTTTTTCCACCCATGTAACCAGACTCTACTTTATCCACACCTTTCAGCTTTTGGAAAACTGCTTCTACGCACCAAAAACAACCCGCACCAAAAGTGGCAATACTCGACGTAACAGCTGGCGAAGTTTCGAGTTTTACATTAACATTTTCTTGATTCATTTTTTTTAGTTTGTTTTGTCTATATTGTGCATTCGAAGCAAAGCTCAACAACACAATTCCGATAACTAATACGTTTTTAAATTTCATTTTCAACTGTTTATCTATTTAATAACGTTTTTTGAATAACAACGTTTTTTAATTCTAAAAAGATTTCAAGCAATGAAAAAAATTAATACTAATGCGTTTTTATTTGATGGCAAAGGCAAATTCTCAATCAAAAAAACCGACACCAAAGTTAAAGATTATTATGAGAATAAAGAAGACTATGAAGTCTCTTTGAGCGAAATGCAAAAAAAGATGGATGATTTGCAAGACAAAATGTTTGCTCATAACCGTTATGGACTTTTGGTGGTTTTTCAAGCACCTGATGCAGCAGGAAAAGACGGAACATTGAAGGCGGTCTTCTCTGGCGTAAACCCTCAAGGTATGAGATTTTACTCTTTCAAGAAACCAACCGACACCGAACTTGAGCATGATTTTCTTTGGAGAACCAATATGCAATTGCCCGAACGTGGTACTATTACTGTCTTTAATCGTTCTTATTATGAAGAGGTTTTAGTGGTAAAAGTTCACCCAGAAATTTTATTAAACTCGCAAAAACTTCCAACTGAAAATACGAGTGATTTAGAAAAAGTTTGGAAACACCGCTACGAAGATATCTCAAATTTAGAAAAATATCTTTTCCGAAATGGCATACCAACTATCAAGTTTTTCTTGAATGTTTCAAAAGCAGAGCAAGCCGAAAGACTTATTGAACGCATTGAAGACCCAACAAAGAATTGGAAGTTTCAAGTGCAAGATGTAAAAGAACGAGAGTTTTGGAATGACTACCAGAATGCTTACGAAGAAGCCATCAATGCAACTGCTTCTGAGTCATGCCCTTGGTATGTAATTCCTGCCGATGACAAAAAAAATATGCGATTGATTGTTGCACAAATCATTATCGAACACCTAGAAAAATTTAATATGAACTACCCCAAATCAGATGCCATCCGTCAGAAAGAACTCAAAAACTTGATCTCTGTTATCAATGAGCAAGAATTGTCTTAACTTCGTTTTAAAGGCTAATAAACCATTTTAAACGAAATCTTTAAGCGTGCGTAATTCTATATAACTATTTCATTATCAGTACTTTATAATATATTTTTAAACAACAAGTGTTTTTACTAAAAACAAACATTTTTTAGGTATTATATCCTAATTTCAATGTTATTTTTTATCTTTGTATTGTTATTTTAGGACGCGGAGAAAGCTCTTGCGTCCCTTTCGTTTTTATAAAAAACCCAATATTGTGGAAGCTCGCGAACTACTTAAAATCTACGAAGAAGACGGGTTTATCCAGACGCTTGTAGAAGAAATAAAGACCAAAAGTCATATACACCTTAAAGGTCTTTCGGGGAGTTTAGATGCCCTTATTGCGGCCGTAAATTATCGTTTAAATCCTCAGCACAACATTTTTATCTTGAATGATAAAGACGATGCCGCATATTTTTATAATGATTTACAAAACTTACTAGGAGAGGAGGGCGTTTTTCTTTTCCCGATGTCGTACAAAAAGCCCTATCAATACGAAGAAATTGATAATGCAAACATACTTCAACGCTCTGAAGTGCTGAATCAACTCAATAATGACAAAACAAATCTTCTGATTGTTACTTATCCTGAAGCACTTTCGGAGAAAGTAATCAATAAAAAATCTTTGATTGCCAATACATTACAAGTCAAAGTCGGGGAGAAATTCGACATCAATTTTATCTCAGAATTATTGATTTCTTACGATTTCGATAAAACTGATTTTGTCTATGAGCCTGGACAGTTTTCTATACGTGGTGGTATAGTTGATATATTTTCTTATGCCACCGAATACCCTTGTAGAATTGAACTTTTCGGTGATGATATTGACAGCATTCGAATGTTCAACCCCGAATCTCAGCTTTCACTCCAAGCGGTCAATCAAATAAACATTATTCCCGATGTTCAAAGCAAATTGATTCAAGAAACTCGCGAGACATTCTTTAGTTTTATTCGTAATAAAAGCTCTATTTGGATAAAGGACGTAGAATATTCACTTCAAAGTATTGAGGTTTGTTTTGAACAAGTTGAACAACAATTTCAGCAAATCTTAACAAATAGTGGTGGAATTAAAGTTATTCTTGAACCCGAAGAACTGTTTGAAACTCGTCGTGGTTTTTTGAACGAAATTAAGAAATTCAATATTGTTGAATTTGGCACAAAGTTCTATTTTAAAGACGGCGAAAAATTGATTTTTCCTTCAAAAAGTCAGCCAATATTCAATAAAGATTTCAAAAAGTTAATTGACAATATTAAGGAAAACCAGTCGAAGAATATCACCACAATTATTTCTTCTGACTCAATAAAGCAGCTCAATCGCCTCAATTCTATCTTTGACGAAATTGACCCCCTTATTAAATTTCAGACTTTACAGATTTCGTTGCGTGGTGGCTTCATTGACGAATTGACCAAAGTTGCTTGCTACACCGACCACCAAGTTTTTGACCGTTTTCATCGCTTCAAAGTAAGGGATAAATTTAGTAAATCTAAAGCTTTGACTTTGAAAGAATTGAAGTCTTTGCAAACAGGGGATTATGTTACACACATTGATTATGGTATTGGTCGTTTTGCGGGTTTAGAAAAAATTGTTGTCGGAGATAAAGATCAAGAAGCTGTTCGTTTGATTTATCGTGACAACGATATTTTGCTCGTAAATATTCACTCATTACATAAAATTGCAAAGTATTCGGGCAAAGAAGGCACACCTCCAACAATGAGTAAGTTAGGCTCAAGCGAGTGGGAAAATAAAAAATCAAAAGTAAAGCGGCAAGTAAAAGACATTGCCAAAGAGCTAATTGCCTTATACGCCAAGCGGCGTTTAGCACCTGGATTTCAGTTTTCAAAAGATGGCTTTATGCAGGCCGAACTGGAATCGTCTTTTCTTTATGAAGACACGCCTGACCAAGCAAAATCTACAAATGATGTAAAAGACGACATGGAAAAACCATATCCGATGGATAGGCTTGTTTGTGGTGATGTAGGTTTTGGAAAAACTGAAATTGCTATTCGAGCAGCTTTCAAGGCAGTTGCCGACAGTAAGCAAGTTGCAGTTTTAGTTCCAACAACAATTTTGGCAATGCAACACCACAAAACCTTTGCCGAACGACTTTCTAAATTACCTGTCAATGTTGAAGAAATTAGCCGTTTTCGCACAGCAAAAGAAATTGCACAGACCCTAAAAAACATAAAAGAAGGTAAAACAGATATCCTAATTGGTACTCACCGCATATTAAATAAAGATATAGTTTTCAAGGATTTAGGGCTTTTGATTATTGATGAAGAACAAAAGTTTGGAGTAAAATCAAAAGACCGTTTGAAAGAAATGAAGCATAATGTTGATGTGCTTACTTTGACAGCAACACCCATTCCAAGAACACTTCACTTTTCTTTATTGGGTGCTAGAGACCTTTCTATCATTTCGACTCCACCACCCAACAGGCAACCCGTAACAACCGAAGTTCATGTTTTCAAAGAAGAGTTGATTCGAGATGTAATTAGTTATGAACTAAAACGGGGTGGACAGGTTTTTTTCGTCCACAATCGTGTAAATGATATTGAATCAATTGCTAATATTATTTTACGATTAGTGCCAGACGCCAAAATTGGTATTGCTCACGGGCAAATGGACGGCGATAAATTAGAGAAAGTAATGATGAAATTTATCGAAGGAGATTTTGATATTTTGGTTTCCACCAATATTATTGAATCGGGCTTAGATATTTCAAACGCAAATACTATTATTATCAACCAAGCACAAAACTTTGGAATGTCTGACTTGCACCAAATGCGTGGTAGGGTAGGGCGTTCAAATCGAAAAGCTTTTTGTTATTTGCTTACCCCACCAATTTCTATGCTGTCAAAAGATGCCCGAAAACGCTTAAACACACTCGAAGAATTCTCCGATTTAGGTGATGGCCTAAAGGTTTCTATGCGGGATTTGGATATTCGTGGAGCGGGAAATTTACTTGGGGCTGAACAAAGTGGTTTCATCAATGATTTGGGATATGAAACTTATCATAAAATTTTGGATGAAGCTGTGCAAGAACTAAAAGAAAGTGAATTTAGAGAACTATTCACCAAAGATTTGACCGCAAGTATTGATTTACGTTTACCCGATTGCCAAATCGAAACTGACTTGCAGATTATTATTCCAGAAAAATATGTAACAAATATCTCTGAAAGACTCTCTCTGTATAATCAATTAGATAACATTGAAAAGGAAGAAGAATTGCAAGAGTTTCAGAAATCAATTATAGATAGATTCGGTTCTTTGCCCCAAGAAGTGCGAAATTTGCTTAAAATTGTGCGTATTCGATGGAAAGCGGAGCAAATTGGATTTGAAAAATTAACATTAAAAAACAATATACTAAAAGGATACTTCGTTTCACAAGAACGTACAGAATATTTTCAAACTGATAAGTTTGGCAATATTCTTGATTATATAAAGAAGAACCCCAAAAGGTGTTCCCTCAAAGAAATTAAGACAAAACTGCTACTTACCGTAGAAAATGTACTTTCTATTGATGAATTGGACAATTTATTAAGTGGTATTGTAGAAAATAATCAATAATCATAAGATATAGGTTGTCATTATATTAACTGAATTAACCTATTTTTGCAAAACGAATTTATTTAACAAAAATCATTCCGAAAATGAAAAAACTACTTTTTAGTTCGACTACGGTTGCATTAGCTCTTACGCTGATTCTAAGTGGTTGTTCGAGCAAAAAGAAAGCCTCAAGCATTAATCCTGGTCGCAAAAGTACTGCTACTGGTATTGCTTACGGCAAAAAAAGTAAGAAAGGGGGAGAGCCAGAAGGCTTACAAGTGAAGGATTTTAAAGGACAACCCGCTGGTCCGAACCTTGTATTTATTGAAGGTGGTCGTTTTACTATGGGAACAGTGGAAGAAGATGTAACTTTTGCTCGTGACAACTTGGAAAGAACGGTCACGGTTTCGTCATTCTATATGGACGAGACAGAAATTACTAATCTCCACTGGTTAGAATATCTTCATACTATTCAAAAAGACTCCTCTCAAGAGTTTTACGAAACAGCTCTGCCAGATACAACCGTTTGGCTAAATAAACTTTCATTTAATGACCAATTTACTGACCAATATCTTCGCTATCCAGGCTTCAGAATGTATCCTGTTGTTGGTGTTTCTTGGGTACAGGCTTCTGATTATTGTAAATGGAGAACCGATGCTGTGAACGGCGAAATGGCAACTCGATACGGTGATAAAAGTAAGAAAGCGAAAGGTGGTGGAATGGCTTTTGGAAAGAAAAAGAAAGATAAAAATGCGACTGCCGAAGCCCCTGTTGTTAAAACAGGCGGTCGATTAGCCATCGAATCTGGTAATGTGCTACCTGCTTATCGCCTCCCGACAGAAGCTGAATGGGAATATGCAGCAAAAGCAATGATTGGTACCCAATATATGGATGAAAATCAATCAAACCAACGTATTTATCCTTGGGATGGTTCTTCAATGCGTAAGAATAAAGGTAAACAAAAAGGCACTATGCTTGCCAATTTCAAGCGTGGTCGTGGTGATTATGCTGGTATTGCAGGACATCAAAATGATGGTGGAATCATTACTACAGAAGTTTATTTATTTCCAGCCAACGATTTTGGTTTGTATAATATGGGTGGAAATGTAAACGAGTGGGTTATTGATTTATATCGCCCTAACTCTTTCCAAGATGTTAATGATTTGAATCCAATTCGTCGTAACGACTTCTTAGATGAAGATAAAATGTATGACAAGAAAAACTTCAATTCATTGATCGACAACAACCTTCGTGTGTTTAAAGGTGGCTCTTGGAATGACGTTGCCTATTGGTTATCTCCAGGTACACGCCGTGCGTTAGACCAAGATTCTTCAACAGCAACAATCGGTTTCCGTTGTGCAATGATTGCTATTGGCCCAAAGGGAAAACGCAAGTTATAAAATTAAATATTCTGTTTATTTAGAAAAACCCCTCCCCAAAAAGAGGGGTTTTTTGTTTATTCTGCCGTTGCTATTGTAATCACCGAGATGTCTTTACACCCTTCATTAAGCAACATAGCAGCAAGCGATTCTATGGTAGAACCCGTTGTCAAAACATCATCTACAATTGCTATTCTTTTATCTTTAATTTTCTCCATATCTTTTACTTCAAAAATATTTTCTACATTCTGAAACCTTTCATAGCGAGACTTTTTTGTTTGTGAATCCGTATGAATAATTCGATTTACAGCTGACGTTTCAAAAGGAATTTCTAATGCCATAGAAAGCCCTTCTGCTATGCAATCAGCTTGATTATAACCTCTTTGTCGTAATTTAGTTGGATGTAGTGGCACTCCAATTAACAAATCTATTTTCTTCTCAAATGCTACAGATTTTAAATCTATTCCATACAGTTTTCCTAAAAAAACACCAACCTCTGGCTTATTCCTATATTTTAACTTATGAAGCAATTTCTGGACTTTGCCTTTTTTTGAAAACTTTAAATACGTAATAGTATTGGCTATCGGTATTTTACCCCAAAACCTCTTTGAAATACTTTCGATTGCATCAATATGAGAATTTGTTCGAGGCAAATCTATAATACATTTCACACAAATGAGATGTTCTCCTCCTAAAAGGCTTTCTTCACACGCTTCGCACGAACGAGGGTATATTATATCCAGTAAATGCTTGAACCAATTCATAAGCTTTGTATTAAGTTTGTATAAAAATATATTTACAAATGAACGAAGAAGAAATCAGTCTCAAAGAAAACTGGCAAACATTACAAAGTTTTCTAAAAAATAATCTTGGAAAAAAACCTACTGACTTAAATGGTGTTTTATTTATAATCGGTGTACAAGAATTGGGTCAAGGTAAAAAGTTTTTTACAAAAGAACAAAAACAAGACTTAATGCACATTGCAATTTGTAAAGTTTTGAGCTACGGAGGATATTATCAACTTGATGGAGTTGACGGAGAAGGTTGGCCTCATTGGAGGCTTATTCAACCTTTACCACATTTTGATATGGTTGCTCAAGAAAAACTTCTCAAACATTTTGTCTTAGAATATTTTAGAAAAGAAGTTGGTTTGCATATTTAATTTGTGATTTTGTTATTTAGTAAGCGATTGATCATAAACTAAAACCATTCTCTTTACTTTAAGAATAGTTTACCCTAAAACACTTTATTTTAAGTATGAAAATAATAACTTATAATGTAAACGGTATTCGTTCGGCGATTAACAAAGGTCTATTAAACTGGATGGAAAGCACCCAAGCAGACGCAATTTGTTTACAAGAAATAAAGCTTTCAGAAACGCAATTAGTCGCACCATTCTTTGAAGACTTAGGCTTTCATTGTTATTGGTATCCAGCTCAAAAACGTGGTTACAGTGGAGTAGCGATTTTATCTAAACAACAACCGCTTAATATTGAATACGGAATGGGTCATTCTTCTTATGACGAAGAGGGCAGAGTTATTCGTGCTGATTTTGAAGACTTTTCTTTAATCAGTGTTTATTTTCCTTCTGGTTCATCGGGCGATCAGCGTCAAAACTTTAAAATGAAATTCTTAGATGATTTTTTCGTTTATATTGAAGACCTTCAAAAGAAATTTACAAACCTTATTATCAGTGGTGATGTAAATGTCTGTCATCAGGAGATAGACATCCATAACCCTAAGAGTAATGCAAATTCGTCGGGGTTCTTACCTGATGAAAGAGCATGGGTTGGCAGATTTCTTGATAATGGTTATATAGATGGTTTCCGACACTTTAATCAAGAACCTCATCATTATTCGTGGTGGTCGTATCGGGCTGGTGCAAGACAAAAAAATCTTGGATGGCGTATTGATTACCATTTTGTGTCGGCATCTATGCAAACTCGTTTAAAAAGTGCGGCAATTCATTCTGAGTTATTGTTTTCAGACCATTGTCCTGTTGAAATTTGCTTGTTTTAATTGAAATTTTATTAAACTCATATAATCATGTCTAATTCTGTAAAAGCTATTTTTGAGAAAATAGATGACTACAAGCGTAAATATTATAAAAACCTTTTAATTAAAGGTCTGTTATTTACATTAGCTTTAATTTTATCAACTTTTCTATTTGTCAGTGCCGTTGAGTATTTCGGTCGCTTCAACTCCTCTATTCGAGGAATTTTATTTTTTAGTTTTCTCAGCTTAGTGGGTTATGCTCTTATTTTTTGGGTAATAAAACCGTTACTTTATTTATTACATTTTAATGAACCACTTACCTATGAAAAAGCTGCGAATGAAATTGGAAAGTTTTTCCCAGAAATAGGAGATAGACTTCTCAATACTCTGCAATTGGCTCAACTTTCAGACAATGATAATAGTTTGCTACAAGCCAGTATCAGTCAAAAAACACAAGAACTTAAGTTTATCAAATTTGCTGATGCTATCAAAATCGGTGAAAATAAAAAGTACCTAAAATATGCACTGCCTCCTTTGGTCTTAGTTTTATTGATTGCAGCAGTTTCTCCAAAGTTTTTTAAAAGTAGTACAGAACGTATTGTTTACTTTCAAAAGGATTTTGAAGAAGAGGCTCCTTTCAAATTTAAAATTACCAATGAAGATTTAAAAGCAGTAAAAAATGAAGACTTCACGATAAATTTGTCACTTATTGGCAACGCCGTACCTGAGGATGTTTATTTGGTTTCCAATGACCGAAAGTTTAAAATGACATCTGTTGATAACAAACATTATAACTTCACGTTTGCAAAAGTTCAAAACCCCTTAGATTTTCATTTTTTAGCTTCTGGTTTCAAATCCAATGAATTTGAGTTGGAACTAATTAGTCGTCCAAATCTTTTGTCTTTTGATGTTGCTTTAAATTATCCATCTTATTTAAATAAAACTGGCGAAAGCTATGACAATGTAGGTAATTTAGTTGTTCCTGAAGGAACAAATGTTGAATGGAATTTCCGTGCGGTAAATACCGATTCTCTTTATTTGAGTTTCGAGAATGAACCAAAGCATTTGGCAAAAGACGGTTTCGGTGATAACTTCTCCTATAATCGCCGTTTGAAAAATTCGGCTTCTTACAAAATTCATCTAAAGAACTCTTTTAGTGCCAATCGTGATAACATTGACTTTTATATCAATGTTATTCCTGATAAATATCCTCAAATTCAATTAGAGCAAATTCGTGATACAACCCTCTTTAATTACATTGTTTTGGGTGGAAATATTAACGATGATTATGGTTTGGCACAATTCAAACTTTATTATAAGTCTATTCAAGATAATAACAAGAATCAAGTCTATGCTTCTATTGATGTTGCATTTAATAAATCTCAAAGTTCGCAGAGCTTTTATTATCAACTTCCTTTAAGTGACTTAAAACTCAACCCTGGTGATAAAATTGAGTATTATTTGCAGGTTTGGGACAATGATGGTGTGAATGGCTCTAAAAGCACTAAAACGCCTGTTATGACGTTTGCTTTGCCGTCTTCCAAGAATTATGATACTGATGTTGAAAAGGCAACCGAGAAGACTGAAAACATGCTCGAAAAGCTCAATGAGAAATCTAAGAAACTGAAAGCAGAATTGAATAATCTCGAAAACAAACTTAAAAGTAAAAAAGACCTTGATTTTCAAGAAAAGAAACAATTAGAAGAATTACTCAAAAAGCGTGAAGAACTCATGAATGAGATGAAAGCTATGCAGGAGCAATTTGAAAAGATGCAGGAAAAAACTAATCGTTTTCAACAACAATCTCCCGAACTTCAACAAAAAATGGAACAACTCAAAAAACTCATGGAAGAGTTAATGAATGATGAAACCAATAAAATGTATGAGGAGCTAAAAAAGATGATGGAGAAAGGAATGGATGAGAAAACCGTTGAACAACTTGAAAAACTAAAAAATCAAGAACGTAATATGGACAAAGACATTGATAGAACCCTTAAACTTTTCAAACAATTACAATTACAACAAAAAGTAGAGAAGACTGCTGATGAACTTGAAAAATTAGCTGAGAAGCAAGATAAGTTAGGTGATGAAACTCAAAAAGCTGAAAAAGATAAGGAAACTGATAAAAACAACGAACAAAATAAAGGAAAAATGGACGAAAAAAACGAGGAGTTAAAGAAAGAACAAGAAAAAATTTCTAAAGAGTCTGATGAAAAGAAAGAACAAAATAATGATAAAAAGGACGAAAAAAGCGAAGAATTGAAGAAAGAGCAAGAAAAACTTTCTAAGGAGTTTGATGAAAAGAAAGAACAAATGAAAGATATAGAAAAACTTAGCAAAGAATTAAAGAAAGAACTCGACGACCAAAAAGAAGAACAAGAAGATATTTCTAATGACCAAGAAAACGCAGAAAAGCAACTTGACCAAAAAAAGAATGATTCGGCAGCTAAAAATCAAAAGAAAGCTGCCAAGAAAATGAAGGCTATGGCAAAGCAAATGAAAGAAGCGATGCAAAGCCAAGAGTCGAAAGAAATGGAAGAAGACATTGATGCCTTGCGTGCGATTCTTGAAAACTTAGTTAAACTTTCTTTCGACCAAGAGAACTTGATGAAAGACTTCCGAAATATGACGGTTTCAGACCCAAGATTCGTTAAACTTTCTCAAGAACAACTCAAACTCCAAGACGATGCCAAGATGGTGGAAGATAGTCTTTATTCGCTTGCCAAGAGAGTTTTACAGATTCAGTCTTTTGTTACGAAAGAAGTTACAACCATGCGAAACTCAATGGATGAAAGTGTGAAGTTTATTAAAGAAAGAAAATTAAATGTAGCATCTGCCAAACAACAGTTTGCTATGACTTCAATAAACAACCTTGCTTTGATGTTAAGCGATACTTTTAGTCAAATGCAACAAATGATGGCGAATGCAATGCCCGGTGCTGGCAAGAAAGGAAAGAAGGGTCAAAAACCATCACCTATGTCAATGGGTGAAAAACAGGACGAACTCAGTAAGCGTATGGAGAAAATGGGTAAGTCGGGGCAGGGTAGTAGAGGCTTATCTGAAGAGGCTGGTAAACTTGCACAAGAGCAAGCACAATTACGTAAGCAGATTCAGAAGATGCAGGAGGACTTAAAAGGAACTGAGCTTGGTAAAAAACTAGGCAATGAACTAAAAGACTTGGAAAAGAAAATGGATGATAACGAAACTGATTTAGTTAATAAGCGAATTAATCCCGAATTGATACGACGGTCTAAGGAATTACAAACTCGTTTACTTGAAGCCGAGAAAGCTGTACAACAACAAGAGGAAGACCCAACTCGTCAATCTAAGGCTGCACAACAATTTAACCGTCAAGCCCCGCCTTCTATGGAAAAGTTTTTACAAGAAAAACAAAAACAAGTGGAGTTAATTCGCACAGTTCCGCCTAATTATACACCATTCTACAAGAAACAAACCGATAATTATTTCAGAAAAATTAAGTAATCATTTTTCTTAGTAAATTTGCAGGGACGCACTAAAAGCGTCCCTTTTTTGTTTCTTATTCAATAAAGTATAGTTGTAAATAAAACGTGACCTTATTCTGTTTAAGACGCAACTCTGTGGTTTTCACAAACCAGCACACCAAGACTATCGGAAGAAATTCGTCCAATTGTTGAGGCTAAAATTTTAAGTTTCACGTGAAACAACTTATTTCTTGGTTTTTAAAAACAACAAAATGTTTCACGTGGAAACATAATTAAAAAAAACAAAAGCAATGTTTAAACAATATGATGTTATAGTGGTTGGAGCTGGTCATGCGGGTTGCGAGGCAGCAGCAGCAGCGGCTAATATGGGTTCGTCTGTTTTATTGGTTACAATGAATATGCACACCATTGCTCAGATGTCTTGTAATCCAGCAATGGGTGGAGTAGCAAAAGGACAAATTGTTCGTGAAATAGATGCTTTGGGTGGACAATCAGGAATCATAAGTGATAAGACTATGATTCAGTTTAGAATGTTGAATCGCTCAAAAGGCCCTGCGATGTGGAGTCCAAGATGTCAGAGTGATAGAATGATGTTTGCTCAAGAGTGGAGAGATACGATGGAAAGAATCTCGAACTTAGACTTTTGGCAAGAAATGATTGAAGGGTTAGTAATAAAAGACAATAGAGTGGTGGGTGTTCGTACAGCAATGGGTATAGAAATACAAGGTAAATCGGTAGTGCTCACTAACGGTACTTTCTTGAATGGAAAGATTCATATAGGAGAAAAAAACTTTGGTGGAGGTCGTACAGGAGAAAAAGCAGCTACAGGAATTACTGAACAATTAGTAAGTTTAGGTTTTGAATCGGGACGAATGAAAACAGGAACACCGCCTCGTGTAGATGGTCGTTCACTGAATTGGGATTTAATGGAAGAACAAAAAGGTGATGAAAACCCTGAAAAGTTTTCTTATACTGATACTCCTAAATTAACTAAACAAAGAAGTTGTTATGTTACTTATACAAATGATAAAGTACATAATGCACTTAGAAAAGGTTTCGACAAATCTCCAATGTTCAGTGGAAGAATAAAGGGTTTAGGGCCAAGGTATTGTCCTTCAGTTGAGGATAAAATTAACCGATTTGCAGACAAAGACCGTCATCAGATATTTGTTGAACCAGAAGGCTGGAATACTGTTGAAATGTATATCAATGGTTTTTCAACTTCACTTCCAGAAGATATTCAGTATGAAGCCTTGAAACAAATTGAAGGATTTGAAAATGTAAAAATGTTTCGTCCAGGTTATGCCATAGAATACGATTTTTTTCCACCAACTCAGTTAAAACTTACATTAGAAACTCATTTGATTGAAAACCTATATTTTGCTGGTCAAATAAATGGTACAACAGGATATGAAGAAGCTGCATGTCAAGGATTGATGGCAGGAATAAATGCTCATAATAAAGTACACGAAAAAGGCGATTTTATTTTGAAAAGAAACGAGGCATATATTGGTGTATTAATTGACGATTTAGTAAATAAAGGAACAGACGAACCATATAGAATGTTTACATCTCGTGCCGAATTCCGTACATTATTAAGACAAGATAATGCAGATATACGATTAACTCAAAGAGGCTTTGATTTGGGATTAGCTTCTGAGAATCGTTTAGAAAGAATGATAATCAAGAAAGAAAGTTCTGAACAAATTGTAAAAGAGATAAAAACAAGAAAGATTACACCTGATGATGCCAATGGTTATTTAGAAAGTATCGGTTCTTCACCAATAAGAGAAAAGTCTTCTATTTATAGTATTTTGAAAAGACCTGAAATTGAAATAAAAGATATAAGAGCTTTCGGTGGAGAAATTGCCGCGTTTGTAAATAGTTTTGACGAGGAAATAATAGAACAAGCGGTTATTCACGTAAAATATGAAAGTTATATCGAAAAAGAATTATTAATGGTTGAAAAAATGGCAAGGTTAGAGGATTTACAAATCAATCCAAATTTTGATTACGAGCGATTAACTTCAGTATCAATTGAAGCAAGACAAAAATTAAATAAAATTAAACCGCAAACATTGGGGCAAGCCTCTCGAATAAGCGGTGTTTCTCCCGCCGATATTTCGGTGATAATGGTTCATCTTGGAAGATAAAAAAATATAGTTTCTTAATTACCCTCAGCAATCTGTTGAGGGTTTTGTTTTTATAAAAAATACTATTCTCATGAATAAAAAGAACATCAATAAAAGTCTGACTTTAATAATTGCCTATTCTATGTTAGTGAGTTGTGCTCAATTTGTACCACCAACGGGAGGAAAAAAAGATGAAGTAGCCCCAAAACTTATTAAATCAAATCCACCAAATGAGCAAAAAAATTATAAGGGAAAAGAATTTGAATTAATTTTTGATGAATTAATTGATGCAACAAGTTTGCGTCAAGAGTTATTAATTGTGCCAGAACCAGAAGGGACTTATGATATAAAACAAAAATCAAATAGTGTTATTCTTAAATTTGATAAACCATTTAAAGATAGTACAACTTATACTTTTAATTTCAGAAAAGGAATAAATGACTTAAATGAGCGAAATGAAGCACGTAATCTTAAAATTGTATTTAGTACAGGTAATAATATTGAT
>NZ_JAYWCU010000286.1:0-17139 GCF_043780375.1 Emticicia sp.
ATTTGTGGCATGTGAACAAAGGCAAAAAGAAGAAATTCTGACAAAACTTGATAAAGAAGCCGCTAAGTTTCCACCAAGTCTCTGGGGAATTGTTTTAGTTGAAAAACCTGACCCAATTACGTTTTTTAGAAGAATGAAAAGTCTGACTTTAATGGGCTATTTTACTTCCGAAAAAGTAGGAAAAGAGATTTTAAGATATGACCCAGTTCCAGGGAATTACATAGGTTGTTTGCCTTTAAATGGAATGAATTCATGGACTGAGTAAAGATATTGAATTAAGCATTAAAAAAACTTTGACTAAAGTTTCAGCGAAAAACCCTAAATTTGCCTTATTGAAAAGACAAATTCTCCCAAATACGGCGATTTATATTAATATGCAATACGAAATAGTCATAGGTTTAGAAGTTCACTGCCAACTTTCGACAGAAAGTAAAATTTTTGCCTCCGACATCAATAAATTTGGTAGCGAACCCAACACCAATATTAGTGTCATTACTTTGGGACACCCTGGCGTTTTACCAAAACTGAATAAAAATGCCGTCGAATATGCCATAAAAATGGGTTTAGCCTGTGGTTGTGAAATCACTCGAAGCAATTATTTCGACCGAAAAAACTATTTTTATCCTGACCTCCCAAAAGGTTATCAAGTTTCGCAAGATAAGTTTCCGATTTGTAAAGGTGGAAGTGTTACTGTACGTTTGAAAGATGGAAAAAGTTTCCGAGAAAGAACCTTAGAGCTACATCACATTCATTTGGAAGAAGACGCAGGAAAATCTATTCATGATGGAAGCGATATATTTACTTTGCTCGACTATAACCGTGCAGGTACACCATTAGTTGAAATTGTTTCAGAACCATGTATGCGTAGTGGGGAAGAGGCAGGAGCGTATTTGACCGAAATCAGAAAGATGGTTCGTTACCTTGATATTTGCGATGGAAATATGGAAGAAGGCTCGATGCGTGCCGATTTGAATATTTCGTTGAGAGAATTTGGTGCGAAAGAATTCGGAACAAAAGTCGAAATCAAAAACATGAATTCGATTCGTAACCTACAGCGTGCCGTAGAATTTGAGTATAAACGCCAAGCTAAAATGCTTGATAAAGGCGAAAAAGTTATTCAAGAAACCCGAATGTTTGATGCCGACAATGGCGAAACTTATGGCATGAGGCTAAAAGAAACGATGAATGATTATCGTTATTTTCCTGAACCAGATTTGGCACCAATCAAAATTTCGGATGACTGGTTAGCAGCAATTCAAGCAAAAATGCCAACATTACCCAATCAATTATTTGAGAAATTTACGAAGGAGTTAGGCGTTTTGGAAGAACATGCCGTAACACTTACGGAGTCGAAGGAAATGGCAAATTACTTTGTAGAAACCTGTAAATTGACATCAAACTACAAAGGAGTTTCCAATTGGCTAACTTCAACGATTCGGGGCTATTTGAATGAAAATAATATTGAAATCGCTAATTTTGCCTTAAAACCAAGTCAGTTAGCTGATATAATTTTATTGGTTGATGAGAATAAAATAAGTAGTTCGGCAGCCTCACAAAAATTATTCCCATTAATGCTTGAAAATCCAACTCAAACAGCACTTAAATTAGCAGAAACCAATAATCTGATTCAACAAAGCAATACTGATACACTCCAAGCGTTAATCAACGAAGTTCTTGTAGCCAACGCCGATAAAGTAAAAGAATATAAAAGTGGCAAAAAAGGCTTACTTGGTATGTTTGTTGGAGAAGTAATGAAAAAATCGAAAGGTTCTGCCGACCCAAAACGTACAAATGAATTGCTGATGTTGGCTTTACAGTAAAAAAATATCAAATAAAAACACTTTTTATGAAACGTATAATTATTGCTATATTGCTGATGGTAAGTGGTTTAGCTTGTCAGTCGCAGCCACAACAAGCAACCGTTGCCACAACGGGTGCAGGAAGTACCTATAATATTAGTGGAAAATTGAAAAGTTCGGTGAGTGGCAAAGTTTACTTAGAACGAATGAACGACCGTAATATTCCAATGAGACTTGACTCGGTTGCCATTTCGCCAGATATGACTTTTGCTTTCAAAGGCAAAATGCCTGAGCCAGGCATTTATCAAATCAATATTGCTAATCAGCAAATCATTGGGTTGGTTTTAGATGGCGGAGAAACCCTCAATATTACAGCAGATGGTGTTAGTACGCCCGACAAAGCAGCGGCTTTTTCTGTGGAAGGGTCGCCAATGATGGCAAAGTTCAATCAAGTTGTTGCCGAATCTCAGAAGTTTCGTCAAATACAAACAGATTTGCAAAACCAATTTGATGCTGCAACTCAGAAAAAAGATGAGAAGAAGAAGAAAGATATTCAAACCACTTATCAAGCATCAGAAGAAAAATATAATGCTACAATTAAGCCAATTATTGCCGAATTAGGTACGTCACTTTCGGGTTTGATTGCTATTAATAATTTTTTAAATCCTGAAAAAGATTTTGAGGTTTTTGCAAAAACAGCCAAACAATTAGAAGCGGAAGGTAAAAATCATTTTTTTGCCAAACTGTTTGTTCAAGATGTAAAACGTAGAAGTGCAGGAGCCGTTGGAGCAGATGCCCCCGATTTTTCGTTGGTTGATTTAGAGGGGAAAAGCGTAAAACTCTCCGAAATGCGAGGAAAAGTAGTAGTTCTTGATTTTTGGGCAACTTGGTGCGGCCCTTGTATCATGTCATTTCCTGGTATGAAATTATCAATGGATAAATTTAAAAATAATCCAAATGTGAAGTTTTTATTTGTAAATACTTATGAGCGAGTAGATGTTAGCCAATGGACATCAACAGTGAAAACTTTTGTAAAACAAAGAGGTTTTGATACTTTTCCTGTAATTATGGACATCGGTGGCGATGTAGCAGGAAGCTACGGAGTAAATGGTATTCCTGCCAAATTTTGTATAGACAAAGAAGGTAAAATTAAATTTAAAAGCACGGGCTATCTTGGCTCAAGCGATGCCATTGTTAAAGAAATGACGGCTTGGGTTGAAGAGGCAAGTAAGTAGTATTTTAGGATACTATTTTAAAAATCTCCTGATAGAAATTCTGTCAGGAGATTTTTGTTTATTAGTCTAAAAGTATTTTATTCTGATATTTTATTCTTAATTTAGCATAAATTTTTTTCATATTATGGAAAACTCAAGAAATAGAATCGAAATAAATCCTGCTATTTTGGTGGGAAAACCAGTGATTAAAGGTACTCGTTTATCTGTACAATTTATCGTGGGTTTACTTGCTCATGGCGAAACGATAGATTCAATTATTGAGGAATATAATTATATTTCAAAAGAAGATATTCAGGCTTGCTTGTTGTTTGCTAATGATATTTTGGAAGATACCTTTTTTACACCTTTGGCTAAATCGGCATGAAATTTATTGTTGATGAATGTACAGGCCCAAAAGTATCGAATTGGCTTTCTTCGCTCAGTTATGATTTATTCTCTGTTCCGTTACAAGGGCGAGGAATGAAAGATTTACAAATCTTAGAAAAAGCCAATCTTGAAAATCGAATAATTATAACGAATGATAAAGACTTCGGAGAGTTGATTTTTAAAAATAGCCATATACACAAAGGTGTAATATTTTTGAGATTAAATGACGAAACAGCTACAAATAAAATTTTAGTACTCAAAAATCTGTTTGAAAACCATCTTCAACTAATTGATAATCAGTCATTTATTGTCGTTACAGACGAGTCAATTAGGGTAGCAAAAATTAAATAAATTTTTGAGGTTGGATAAATTCTGTAAGGTTTTATTAACCTTGCAGGATTTTTTTATGGACAAAAACGAGATTAGGCGAAAGTAATTACTTAAAAAAACACAACAATACTTTGGTGAATTGATAAATAAGAACCAAATCTTATAAATCGTTTTAATCGTGCTATATTTTGCCTAATTTTGCACGAAAGTTTACAATTAACAAGAAACATTTTATGGCACAATACGACGTTGTTATACTTGGGAGCGGTCCTGGCGGATATGTAGCTGCCATTCGTGCATCACAATTAGGCTTAAAAACAGCCATCATCGAAAAAGAAAACTTAGGCGGTATTTGCCTTAACTGGGGCTGTATTCCTACCAAAGCTTTGTTGAAATCTGCTCAAGTATTTGAATACATCAAGCACGCCAAAGACTACGGAATCGAAGTTGGCGAAGCACACGCAAACTTTGAGGCAGTTATCAAACGTTCACGTACTGTTGCCGAAGGCATGAGTAAAGGCGTAAATTTCTTGATGAAGAAAAATAAAATTGACGTAATTTTCGGTTATGGCAAAGTAAAAACAGGCAAGAAAATAGAAGTAACCGATGCTGAAGGTAAGAAAAGCGAAGTTGAAGGCAAGCATATTATCATAGCAACGGGTGCAAGAGCAAGACAATTACCAAACGTGCCTATCGACGGCGAAAAAGTAATAGAATACCGCAAAGCTATGAGCCTTGCCAAACAACCTGCATCAATGTTGGTGATGGGTTCGGGAGCAATCGGCGTTGAGTTTGCATACGTATATGCAAGTATGGGTACAAAAGTAACGATTGTAGAGTTCATGCCGAATATAGTACCTGTTGAAGACGAAGATATTTCTAAGGAATTAGCTAAAATTTACAAGAAATTAGGCATCGAAATCTATACAAGCTCAAGTGTAGAAAAAGTTGATATTTCGGGAAGTGGTTGCGTTTCGACTATAAAAACGCCAACTGGTGAAATAAAAATTGAAACAGACGTGGTGCTTTCGGCAGCAGGAATTGTAGCAAATATCGAAAACATTGGCTTGGAAGACGTTGGTATCGCTACCGATAAAGGTAAAATTTTGGTAAATGGTTTTTCAGAAACGAATATTTCAGGATATTATGCGATTGGTGATGTAACACCGGGGCAAGCATTGGCTCACGTGGCTTCTGCAGAAGGAATTATTTGTGTTGAAAAAATCGCTGGACATCACTCACAACCATTAGATTACAAAAACATTCCAGGTTGTACTTATTGTTCACCAGAAATCGCTTCGGTGGGTTATACCGAAAAAGCAGCCAGAGAAGCAGGTTATGAAATAAAAGTAGGTAAATTTCCATTCTCGGCATCGGGTAAAGCCAAAGCAGGTGGAGTTCCAGAAGGTTTTGTAAAAGTAATTTTCGATGCCAAATATGGCGAGTGGTTAGGTTGCCACATGATTGGAAACAATGTAACCGAAATGATTGCAGAAGCAGTGGTTGCTCGTAAATTAGAGACAACAGGCATGGAAATTATCAAATCGGTCCATCCGCACCCAACTATGTCAGAAGCAATAATGGAAGCCGCTGCGGCGGCTTATGGCGAGGTAATACATTTATAAGAAAAATATGTATAGAATCACAAAAGGCTTTCTCATCGAGAAAGCCTTTTGTGATTCTATACTTTTTAGTCTTCGGCTTTTACATATCCCCAATTTTCGCCTGAGCGAATTCGATTGAGTTGTGTATGCGTAATGCCAAATTGTTTTGCAATCATTTTCAAGCGAGTAGTATCTTTTTGAAGCAATTTTTTAATCATTATAACCTTTGTTTCGGTCAATTTATAATTTTTCGTTCGCTTCGGGATGGGCTTGTTAATTACCGCAGGATTTTCTCTGTTATGATTAACCATTTCGTCTTTTGTTACCCATTTTAGGTTTTCAAAATGATTGCTTACTTTATCGAAATCAAGATGAATAACAAATTTATGTTCGGAACTTGGTTTAAGAACAAAACTCTCGGCAACTAATTTATGTACATAACGATTAAAAGATTTTCCCTTCGGCAGTCGAACATTTAATGACCGATACCCCTGAATAATAGAACCTTTGATAATTTCTCCTTTTTCGGAGCTTTGTAGGCTTTTCAGGCGACCAAAGTTAGAAACTTCGTAGCGTGGAGGATGTTCAACACCCTCAACATCAATGATAATTGGCACCCATTTTTCTGTCCAAAGAGTCGCCTTTTCACTATTTATGCCACTTATAACTACCATATCTTAAATTGGATAAGCATATTTTTATTATCTTTAATAAGCATAACTCTTTGTTTTGAAAATTGTTTATGTAAAAATTCAAGAATGTAAGTAAAGAATAGCTATTTACATCCCACCTAATTCTTCATAAGCAGATTGTATACTTCTCACAATTCCATCTCCTTTCATCTCTGTAACACCTGGAATGGCAACTATTTTTAAAATTTCTTCTTTGGTTTTGCCAGCTTTCATTTCACTTTCTATAAAAATGAGCAGTTTTGAAAGATAGTCTTGAAAAACTCTAATATCGTTTTTATTACCAGTAATTTTTTCGGGGTCGAAAGCGTGTCCAAAAACAAAAATAGTTTCGTTGTCGAATGTCGCTAAGGCTTTGTCTAAAACTGCTATCCAACTTTTAATATTGGCTCCAGCCGACCTATCAACAAATGGGTAGCGGCGATTAAAAACTAAATCTCCTGTATGCACAATATTGGCATGCTCAAAATGGATGAAACTATCGCCATTGGTATGCCCTGCACCAAAGTAATGTGCTTTAATACTCTCTTTTCCCACTTTTTGTTTCCAAGTGTCCGAAAAAGTAACATCTGGATAAAGCTGCTTGTCTTCACTTTTCTGTTTTTGGGCAGTAATTTGCTGGTTTTTCAACGAATTTTCATGAGCAACAACATGTTGAACAAGACCTTTAAACGAAATATTTCCACCCGAATGGTCGCCATGATGATGCGTATTTATGAGCAATTGGATAGGTTTTTCAGAAAGTTTTTTTAGTTCGTCAATCAAATGTTTCGACTGCTCAGGAAATTGCGAATCTACTACGGCCATGCCTTTTTTTGTTGTTAAATAGGCAATTGTGCCACCTCTTTCGGTAAATACACCAACGCCACCACGGAGGTCTCGCATTTTGTATGGATTTTCGGCAAGTATATTTGCCAATAATTCTTTGCCCGAAAGAACCAATGTGCCGAGCGTTAAGCTCGTAGTTTGAATAAAATTTCTACGATTCATGTTTTTAGTTTTAGATGGAATGATAAAGTTAGGAGTATTTCGTAAAAAAATATGTGTATCAACTTTTATTTATTGCTGCTTCAATCATATATGCTATTGAAACGTCATTCGACAATAAAAGTTTTAATAAACTATTTTCACGCAGCCTCATTGCCTCCATAATATCCTTGACAGATAAACCTTTTTGATGAAAACACAACGCTTTTCCCCCAAAGTCTTCAAAATATTGAAGTTTTTGGGCTAACATCAATTTTCCATCTTTTAAACGTGGATGATGTCCACAAAAAAGGACATCAAAATCGTAAGCTAAAACTTTTTTGAATGACTCAACTTGTTCCCAAAACTGCTCACCCTTCCGAAAAATTTTTATTTTTACGCCCACGTACAAATCTCCCGAAAAAAGCCAACCTTGTTCTTTTTCTAAGAAAACTGTGTGGTCGTCAGCATGCCCAGGCGTAAAAATAGGTATTAGTTTATGATTGGGGGTTTCTATGATGTCCTGAAAACCAGCAACTTGCCCTTTAAACGGGTGGGTTTTTCCGAACAGAAATTTTTCGTAAGGCAATATATCAAAGCCTTTGTGAAGTTTGTCTTTTGTAAACGAATGAGCAAAAACTTGGGCGTTGTTGTGTTGCTGGGCAAGTTTGGCAGTATTTCCCGAATGGTCTTCGTGCCAATGCGTAAGCAATATTTTTTCGATGGTTTTATTTTTGAAGGTTTCTACTACTTTTTCTTGGCAATTGCTCTGTGCCGTATCAATTAAAACATTGTCTATCAAGTAACAATATACACTCAGCCAAGGTTTGCCAATGGGCGAATAACCAAAGCGATACATATCAACGTTGGCAAATTTTCGGTGTTTGAGGTATTGCATGGTTTAAATCGTGAATTTAAATTTCAAACGTAAAAATAACTCATATTTCAGCAACTGATTGCAGATTTTAGACAAAAAGCATAAGACAAAAGATTTGAGATGTAAAACCTTTTCTAACCTTTTCTCGAATCCAGTGTCTAAAATCTACAATCTTTATATTAAAAAAAGTGGTTTTTCAATTGTAAAGGGCGTAATTTTGCACCCGAATTTGAGCAGTAATACTCATTTCTTTATTTTATTATCAATTTTACATAAAGTATTATGTCTGCATTTAATTTAGTCGCTGACAGAATCAATGCGTTGGAAGAATCTGCCACGCTTGGAATGTCGAAAAAATCCCGTGAATTAGCGGCATTGGGTCACAAAGTCATCAATCTCTCAGTTGGAGAACCTGATTTCAAAACACCCAAACACATTTGCGATGCTGCTAAAGCTGCAATCGATGCTGGTTTTCATCATTACACACCAGTAGCAGGAATTCCTGAGCTACGAAAGGTTATTGCAGACAAACTTAAACGTGAAAATAATATTGATTGGAAACCTGAGAATATTGTGGTTTCGACGGGAGCAAAACATTCTTTGGCAAATGTTATTCAGTGTTTGATTAACCCAGGCGATGAGGTGGCAATTTTAGCTCCTTATTGGGTGAGTTACTCTGAAATGGTAAAATTGGCGGAAGGGAAATCTGTGATTGTAGAAGGTGCTTTTGATAATGATTTCAAAGTTACGCCCGAGCAATTAGAAGCGGCTATCACTGAGCGTACAAAAATAGTAATGTATGCTTCACCAAATAATCCAACGGGTTCGATTTACAACGAAACTGAATTGAGAGCATTGGCGGCCGTTATAGAAAAACACGAAAATGTGTTTGTTTTGGCTGACGAAATTTACGAATATATCAACTTTACAGACGAAGGGCATTTCAGCATGGGTTCAATTCCAAGCATGAAAGACAGAGTTATAACTGTAAATGGTTTTGCAAAAGGCTTTGCCATGACTGGCTGGCGTTTGGGTTACATTGCTGCTGCAAAACCAATTGCTGATGCCGTTGAAAAACTACAAGGACAAGTAACTTCGGGTACAAACTCAATCGCACAACGTGCGGCGGTTGTAGCTTGGGAAGATACCTCGGCTGCCGAAATGATGAAAATGGCGTATTTACGTCGTCGTAATTTGGTAGTTGGCTTATTAAGAGATATTCCAGGTTTCAAAGTAAATATGCCTGATGGAGCATTTTATGCATTCCCAGATGTAAGCTATTACTTCGGAAAATCGGACGGAAATGTAACTATCAAAGATGCTGACCATTTATGTATGTGGTTATTAGAAACAGCCTACGTAGCACTGGTGGGTGGTGGCTCATTTGGAGCTCCAAACTGTTTGCGTCTTTCAACTGCCGCCTCTGATGAGGCTTTAATAGAAGCCGTTGCAAGAGTAAAAGCTGCTTTAGCTAATTTGAAATAATATTTTGGCAATATGCCATAAGCTTTACGCATTTAATTAGCATAAAGCTTATGGCATTACTTAAAGCAAATCTATTTTCTCCAATCCCAAACAACTACTCTCCAAATTTCATTGAGCGTGGTATCATGAAAGTCTTTTACAGAAATAAAACCTACCCGTGCGTGAGCTTTCATCGAACGAAGATTATTAGTTGAAATATCAGTTACGCACATTTGAAATTTTCCTGATAATTCTTCTCGTAGTTTCAAATACATTCCATCAAAAAAGCCCATACTACGGTAGCCTTCGCCTACACAAACTTGCCCCATTACTACGTATTTATAGTCTTTTAATTTCAATGCTTCGTAATCAATATCATCAATCGAATCGAATAAGCTTTTTAGTTCCTGCACATCGTTTCTGAATTGTGGTAGCATCGCCAAGCAATATGCCACTACAGTTTCGCCATCTTTTACGATAACGCTCGGTTGGGCATCATTCATGGCTTTTAGTACCGAAAACTGGTGTTCGACAGTCACAAAACCTTGACTTTGAATTTGCTCAGTCGAAAGGTTTCTCTTGAGGTTTTTTTGTTGAAGTGCCAAAATTCCTCTCACATCGTCATCGTTTTTGACGGTCGTAATAATAGGTTTTATTGTTGATTCGTGCATAATATTGTTTAACCTTGACTATTTGATTAAGTATTTATTGGGGAATAACCTCATAATGTATAGTTTATAAAATTTTTGTGATGTCCAAGCTAATCGGCGATATTTACTTCGTGGTTTCGTAGAAATGGTGGCGTTCAAATATCCATTATGAGAACCTTCTTCAACCATAGGTGGATGAGCCCAAAACATTTTAACAACATTTTGTTCAATAAGCTGGTTATGCCACCAATCAACTACAGTGGGACATTTTTTTTGTTTTAAGTTATTAAGAATATCAATAGCACCCTTTTTGTCAATTATATAAGAACCTGACATTCTACAAGTAACAGCTTGATATAAATGTTTGTCTTTTTCCATGTCCCAAAATGACGGTAGCCTAAGCGTGCTATTTTCTAATGAAATCATAAAGCCTTTATCAAGACTTTCTACTTCGTTGATAATAAGTTTTAAATCTTCAACAAAGTTTCCTAAAAAAAAGGGGTCGTTTTCAAAAATTAAAGCATAATCAAG
This sequence comes from Emticicia sp., assembly GCF_043780375.1. GTDB lineage: Bacteria > Bacteroidota > Bacteroidia > Cytophagales > Spirosomataceae > Emticicia. The sequence continues at coordinate 10,512 of NZ_JAYWCU010000286.1, forward strand.
GTTTCGCTCTACAATTTTTTCGAGGCAATAAATGTGGTTTAAAGTACATGAAAGTACGCCATCAGACAAAATGTTTTTTATATCTGGCACGAAATATTTTTCAAGTATTTCGTTGGTAAAATAGATAGGGTCGCCATCAGTTACAAATTCATGCGACATACCCATTTTTTCAAATAAATCAATAATTCTTTTTTCGTGGTACTCGTAGCCCTTCAGTGCATGGACAACGAATACCCCTTGCTGGAGTAGTTTTTCAATCATTTTATAGAATAGGTTAGAGGTTCTCGAATATTTTTAGATATTTGAGAATTAAATTTTTATGACACGTTTAAAAGTGCAACAAATATAGTTTTTGCTTGATTATTAATGATAATTCTTTTTATTTTTTTTGATACATTTAAAAGAGCCACTTTTTACCAATTCCGTAAACACCATTGTCTATCAAATTAATCTTGCAAATCACCGCAATCTTAGTATATCTTTGAAAAAAATTAAACCACTTATTTATTCATAATATTCAATGAACTTCAAGAAAGCATTTGCTGCCTTATGTTGCAGCTTAATATTTTTACCACAAATCAGCAAATCTCAATCAAAAGACGACAAATATTTAATCGTTGGCACTTATACACGCCCAAATACTAAAAATCCGAGTGAAGGTATTTATGTTTATAAATTCAATACCAATACTGGCGATTTCATTGCTGTTAGCAAAGCAACGGGCATCAAAAATCCTTCGTTTTTGGCAGTTTCTCCCGACCAAAAATTTGTTTATGCTGTCACCGAAACCAGCGACGGCTCGGTTACGGCTTATAGTTTTGATAAAAAATCGGGAACTTTAACTAAACTCAATACTCAATCATCGGGCGGAGCCGACCCTTGCCACATCAGCATCGACAAAACAGGAAAATGGGTTTTGGTTGGAAATTACTCAGGAGGAAATTTGTCGATTTTGCCAGTAAACACCGATGGCTCGCTTGGGCAAGCAACGCAAACCATTAACCACGAAGGTAAAGGCCCGAACGCTGGTCGACAAGAAAAACCGCATGTGCATTCGGTAAATATCGCCCCTAATAATCGAGATATTTTTGTACCAGATTTGGGCATTGATAAAATTGTGACGTATAGTTTAGATGCTAAAAACGGCAAACTTTTAGCAGGGAAACCAGCTTTTACAAAAGTTGCCGATGGTTCGGGTCCACGCCATTTTACAGTTCATCCAAACGGAAAATTTGCTTATGTGATTCAAGAATTAAGTAGTACCGTTACGGCTTTCAATTATGCTTCGGGAAAACTCACGCCTTTTCAGACAATCACGACGCTTGCCAAAGATTTTAAAGATAAAAACAAGAGTTTTTGTGCCGATATTCATATTTCGCCCGATGGAAAGTTCTTGTATGGCTCGAATCGTTTTGTAGATGCGGGCAATAAAAATGGCGTTTTTGCTCCCACAAACACGATTGATACAATAGTTATGTATAGCATTGACCAAAAAACTGGTAAACTGACCTACATCGGAAACGAACCAGTTTTGGGAAAAGTACCCCGTAATTTTATGATTACACCCAACGGAAAGTATGTTTTGGTAGCCAACCAAGAAACTGATAATATTACGATTTTTAAAAGAGATGCTAAAACAGGAAAATTATCTCCAACAGGCAAGCAAATTGAAGTACCTGTGCCTGTTTGTTTGAAGGTGGTTTCGGTTCAGTAATTTTGTGGGATATGACATTTGTTAGGCTGATATTAAAACCGTAGTGGAGCTATCAGTCATGTGCCAACTGTTGTTACAACGGGTATTTATTATTGCAAAATCACTTGCCACCTATGCGGCCCAACCTGCTTTAGCTGGTGGATAATTATGAATAAACAACAAAATCGGCTTTAGCACAAATCAATGTTTGGCTAAAGCCGATTTTGTAATTCTTAATTACGATTTTTTAGTTCTGAACTCCGCATAGGCATTGAGTCAATGGTTGCAAATAGTTTTTCACAGGAAAGAAAGTCTTTTTGTCGGAGTTTAATGCTGCCATCCAAACCAATCAAAATAACCTCAAAAGGGACATTTACTTGTTTGTACTTTTCAAATAAATTCGTTGTCTTCCTTACGTCATTTTTGGGCATTACTTGTTCGTATTCGTCTGATTTTAAGTGATAGACAATCAAACTTCGCTCATTCATTCCCTTTTCATTGGTTTTAAAGGCAAGCATTTGTTGTTGAAAAGCTGCAGTATCTTCGGATAAAATGAGTATAATCCGATTTTTCCAAAGGTGCTGTGATAAGTTTTGTGCGTGTAACGCACTGAATTTTGAGAACATTATTATAAGAAAGATAAATAATAAGTTTTTCATGTGCCTTGAATGAATTGTAAATAATGTCTTTTAAACGAGGAAAGAATATTCTCACAAAAACAAGCTCAAACTCGCTCCAAATTGCCAATTTCTTGGTGCGGCGGTATTGAAATAACGATTTCCAACGGCGTTTATGTCATTGCCGAGGCTATAAACTTCGTTGAGCAAATTATCGCCTGCGGTATAAATATTCAAACCGATTCGCTCGAAGTTTTTACGATAACCTATTCGTGCATTCAATAATTTATAAGAATTGGCATAAGCCGAGTTGGCATCATTCAACGGAATTCGGTCAGTAAAATTGAGCGTTGAGTTCACATAAAACCCCATTTTTGTTTGTAAATCTACGCCCGAAACCCATACCTGGCGAGGCACGCCCGTGAGGGCATTTCCTGATAAATCGGTTTTGAGTTGTTGGTAGTTTTTAAAGCTATAATCATTGAAAGTATAACTTGTAAAAACTCGTAATTCTTGGATAAACTCTTTGTCTATATTCTTGATAATCAAGCTATTCAATAATAATTCAAGCCCGTTTTGAAGTGTACTTCCTGCATTCGTAAAAATCTCTCTTCCTGTATTATCGGTGCGGCGAACGATGGTGTTTTTTAGGCGAAAAGAATAGGCCGTAATATCAAAATTGATTCGTTTTTTTAGCAAATTTCCACGCGTCCCGATTTCGTAATTGATGCCTTTTTCGGGAGCGAGCGATGGCATAAAAGTGCTATTCTGATAACCGCTGATATACTCCGTAACTGTTGGCGGAGAAAAACCACTGCTTACGCTCGCAAAAACCGAAATTTTATCTTTTATTTTCTTCAAAAGAGCAATTCTTGGCAAAAAAGCCGCAGGCAATAATTCAGAAATTGGCTTGATTTTCGGGGCATCCGATAAGCGAGTAAAATCATATTTAAAACGATTATAGCTGCCGCCAATCGTCAAGATGAAATTTTTTGGCAAGTCAGTTTCGAGCTGACCAAACAAAAAATAATTCCATGCCGCTACGTTGTCGTTGGTTTGTAAAGTATCAATTACGCCTGCTTTATTGCCAAAATTACGAATCACCCAAGCCGACTTTTGTAGTTCACCACCCACTGTAAAGCGGTTTTTCAAATTTCCGATATCAAACAAATAATTCATTCGACTTCTTCCCCCAAAAGTCTGTTCGTTGCGGATTTCATAATTCGTAATAAATGGATTTCGGAGTTCGGAAACCGTTCCGTAAATGCTCGTTACGTTTGTCCAATGAGTATTTAAACGATATTCTTGTGAAACCCCAATATTGAATAATTTCTGATAAATTCCTGCTTTTTGCTGAATCGAACTTGGCAAAGTAGCCGTTGCCTGACGAGATAAACTTGGGTCTTTTTCAAACTGTGCTTGGTTCAATCCGCCAGGGGTTTGGTAATGAATATCGGAATATAAAGTACTAATATTCAATGTTTTATTGAGCGATATAAAATAACTTGAACGCCAACTCAATACATCACGCACGGCAGCACTGTTTTGTCGATAGCCGTCGGTTTGGGCGTGGGCATAACTCAATACCGAATTGACTTTTTCGGAAGCCACATTCCACGAAACATTTCTATTTTGCAAGCCATAACTACCATAAGCCACCGAAGTATTGATATAATTAGTATGCCCTTTACGAACATTATTCCCATCGGCTTTTGTCGCTCCGAGTAGCACAACTCCACCCGTTCCTGCTCCATAAATACTTCCTGCTGGGCCTTTAATTACTTCGATATTGCCAATCGTACTCATGTCAAGCGAGTTTAGAAAGGTATTTCCATTGCCATCAGTCAGCGGAATATCATTCCAATAAACTTTCACATTTCTAACCCCAAAAGGCGAACGAAGCGAGCTTCCACGAATAGCCAAACGATAACTTCCAGGCGAGCGTTCTTCCATCCGAACCCCAGGCAAAGTATTAAAAACAGGCACTAAAGAAGTATTTTCAAAGCGTTGTATATCTTTGACAGTCAGCACATTAACCGATGCAGCGGTTTCACTCAATTTGCGTTCGGTTTCAAAACCACGCACCACTACTTCGGCTAACTGTTTGGTAGAGTCGATGGTTTGTTTTTGCTGAGAAAACCCAGAAAAAGTGCTTAACACGAATAAGCTAATTGTGTAAAATAGTTTTTTATCTGGCATTTTTTGAATGAAATATAAATTGACTGTAAAAGTAGTTTATTTTTCATTCCAAAACCAAAAAGGAGCAACTGTGAGGTCGCTCCTTTTTGTGAAAAATGCACAATAAAGGCTAAACTTTTCTATCTATCGACTATCATCCATTAACCATCGACTATTTTTATTACATCACCACTTCCTTTTCTGACATAATCGTCAAAACCTCAGTATCCATCAATCGAGTTGCCAAACCTTGTGTTTTTGGTATTTCGTAGTGGAAAAAATACTTCATCGTGTGAATCTTACTTTCGTAAAAATCAACATCATCGCTATCAGCCGAAGTCGTGAGCAATTTTTGTTTAGCTACAACCGCTTGTTTTAGCCATTGCCATGCAACTACATTTAGGCTAAACATTTCCATGTAAAGCGTTGCATCAGACAAAAATCTTTCAGTATCGCCCGTTCCTGCAATGCCCAAAAGGTGCAAAGTTACTTTTTGCAAGCGTTCACCCTCTTCTTTTAGCAACAAAGCATACTTTTTCAAATCATCGAAATCTAAAGCAGAAATAATAGTTTTACCAACTTCTTGTGCCAATAATTGCGTCGCTTTTCCGCCCGCCATTGGCACTTTTCTGCCCAATAAATCTTGCGACTGAATACCCGTTGTGCCCTCATAAATAGGCGTGATACGTATATCACGATAGTATTGCTCCACAGGAAAATCTTCTGTAAAACCATAACCACCTAAGCATTGCACCGAATCGCTGATAGATTTCATGCCATATTCGCAAGGGAAAGTTTTGGCAATTGGGGTTAGCAATTCAAGCATCAAATGAGCTTTTTCTTTTTCTTCGGGGTCGTCAGAGGCTTCCGAGATGTCGAAATAGCGAGAAGTTTCTAAGAGTAACGACAAAGAACCTTCAACAACTGATTTTTGAAACAGTAACATTCGTTTTACGTCAGGATGTTGAATAATGGCAATTTGCGGAGCATCTAAAGCATGTTTTTGATTCAAACGACGACTTTGCGGACGTTCTTTGGCATATTCAAGTGCAGCATAATAAGCAGCCGAAGTAATAGATGCTCCAGTGATTCCCACGCCAATGCGAGCTTCGTTCATCATTTGGAACATATAATTTAAGCCTTTGTTTGGTTCACCGACTAAATAGCCAATACAATTGTCACTTTTATCACCAAAACCTAAGTGCATGGCTGGCACGCCTTTTTGACCTAATTTATGGTAAATTCCCATAGAAGTTACGTCATTGTCTGTGCCATCTAGGCGAAATTTTGGAATGGCAAACAATGAGATTCCTTTTGTTCCCAAAGGTGAACCTTTGATTCTACCAATAAACAAATGAATGAAATTTTCAGTAGCATCATGGTCGCCTGCGGAAATAAAAACTTTCTGTCCACGCATTTTGTATGTACCGTCTGGCAAAGGTTCTGCCGTTGAGGTAATGTCTGAGAGCGAACTTCCTGCTTGTGGCTCGGTCAAACACATAGTACCTTGCCATTTGCCCGAAATCATGTTCGGAATATAAGTATCTTTTAGTTGTTGCGAACCAAAACTTGCAATCAATCGAGCAGCACCAGAAGTTAGACCCGTGTACATCATGCCGTTATTTGCCGACATCAAAATATAACCCAATATGCTCGAAACAGTGACGGGCATTTGCGTTCCTCCATCTTCATAATCAAAATCTACTCCAATAATGCCAGATTCACCAATGGCTTTCAAATAATCTTTAATAGCGGGGTGAACCGTTACTTTTCCATCTTTGAGTTCGGGTTGATTTGTATCAACGTCTTTCAAAAATGGAAACATCAGATTGTCAGCAATTTTTGTTGCTGCATCAATCGTCATATCAAAGGTTTCTTTGCTGTGGTCGGCAAAGCGTGCATACTGCGTAAGAGCTGCAGCTTCATGAACTTCATAAAGCAAGAAGTCCACATTTCGTTTGTTGAAATAATTTTTTGCCATAATTCGTTCAAAACCGATACGTCGGAACGCCCTAAAGGGTAGGTTGTCTAATGTGTTAATAAGCTCTTTCATATTTTGAATGCTTTTTGTTTTCTAACTACCTGATTATCAAAGAGTTGTTTTTGTTTCCATTGTAATAAATCTGAAAGAAAAACAGAC
>NZ_JAYWCU010000287.1:0-8273 GCF_043780375.1 Emticicia sp.
ATGAAAAAAATACTTTTATTCATTTTTCTACTCTCTACTTCTTATAGTTATTCTCAAACAGTAATGTATAAGATTGCAAATGTTTTTATTGGAAATTATTCTGAAGAACAAGTAAAAACTACTTTGGAAAAAGCAATGAAAATGTATAACATGCCTATTAACGACGATAACAGACTTAAAGCTGCAAGTTGCGTTTTATCACTTCGTAAATACAACAAAGATAAATTTAGCGAAATGCAGATTTTAGAACACATGATTAAATCAAACAATGGGAAAAGGCTATCATTTCCAGACCAAGCAGGGCTTTCTTCTACGCTCTTATTACGCCAATAAATGCCTTAATTTCCGACATTGTTCCAACATTTTTTATAAAACACTGATATGCAAGCCATTACAATAAGTCAAATAATCCCTACACGGTCACTAAATACAAAGAAGCACTTAACATCAAAAGTTAAGTGCTTCTTTGCTTCACAGACAAATATTATTCTCCACTCGGAACATCAATATTTTCTCCAAAAATATATTTCCCAAACCACTGATAATTATGCCAAAAAGCAGCTAAACGTTCCTTTGGCTTGGTAATCCCATGACCAAAACCTTTATAAACCACCAACTTAGTAGGTACACCAACATCTTGCAGACCTTGTAATAATTCGTACGCATCCGAAATCGGCACTCGTTTATCAAATTCTCCGTGTTGAATCAAAGTTGGAGTTTTGGCATTCAAAATATTAGTCATTGGACTAGTTTTCTTATAAATTTCAGGATCTTTCCACGGATTTGCTTTTAAGTATTGCCGAGTAAAAGGATGAATATCGGTACTAACATAGTATGTTACCCAATTTGAAATACCTGCTCCGACCGAAATAGCTTTGAAACGATTAGTATTTGTGGTTAGAAATGCTGAAATATAACCGCCTTGACTCCAGCCCATACAACCCATTTTTTCGGAATCAACAAAGCCTTGTTTTTCTAAAGACTCAACGCCCGACATTACATCTTCCATGTCACCAACGCCTAAATTTCGAACATTCAACGAGCGAAATTTTTCACCATATCCTGCCGAACCCCGATAATTTGGACGTAAAACGATTGCACCTTTTTCAGTCCACTGCAATATCGGATATACATACCCAGGAATTGGCGTAGGCGTATCTATTCCCGTTGGTCCACCATGAATGACAACCAGTAATGGGTATTTTTTGGTGGGGTCAAAATTTCGGGGTTTATGCAAAACTCCTTCTATTTCTGTGCCATCTTTGCTTTTCCATTTTACGATTTCACTCACGGGCGTGTTCCACAGTTCTATTTGTTTATTAAAATTGGTGAGTTTTTGAGATTTTCCATCGACCATTTTATACACTTCGGGTATCGAATTTACACCTCTGCCTATGTACGCCATATTTTTTCCATCAATAGAAAAAGAAACTAAACTTACATAGTCAGGCAAGCCCTGTATCTGTGTAAATCTATTGGAAGAAGGATTCAATTGAAACAAATTCAATTGAGAAGCTCGCTGACTGGCTTGAAAGAAAATACCTTCTGGGTTCCAGTCTAAAGTATTCTTATTTTCATCAAAATTGGTGGCTAATTCTACGGCAGTACCACCAGCAATAGCGATTCGAAACAACCTATTATTTTTATAAAACTGTGATAATGTGTCAGTTACATCACTCAGAAACAAAATTTCTTTTGAATCGGGCGACCAAGTATCAAAATAATCGCCAGCAGGATTTTTGACTAAAGAAGTGATTTTTTTTGACTCAATTTCTATCATAGAAATATCGGACTTGATCGAAGAACTTATCAATGGATTGGGTTGGTGGTTAAATGCAAGCTTCATTCCGTCGGGCGACCAACCAAAACCAGTGACTGTGAATTTTCCATCGGTTAGTCGAATGGCCTTTGGGAAAGTTATACAATCTTTTTTCTTGGTAGAATCCTTTGTGTCGTAGCAAGGTTTTTCATTGGGCAATGGCATCATATCAGGCAAAAAATCAATCATCCAAAGGTGTGAAAGAGAAAACTCTTCATCGTCAAACGCAAAACCGCCGTAGCGTTCTTTAACACTCTTTTGCTTTTTACTTTCGGTTTCATTTTTTGTAAAAGCTAAAAATTTTCCATTAGGTGACCAATCAAAACCTTGAATTCCTTCTTCTTCTTTTGTAATAGCTTGAGCTTCACCTCCCACAGTTTTAACAACAAAAACCTGCGTTTTATCGCCTCTATCGGCTAAAAATGCTAACCATTTTCCATCAGGTGACCATTTGGGCGAACTACTGCTACCTTTTTGAGTACGTGTAAGTTGAAAAGCTTCTTCGCCTTTGATAGATAACCAAATTTCTGTATCGTAGCTATTTTCTTTCCAGTCGGTTGAAGTTACTGTAAAAGCTACGTTGTTGCCATCGGGCGAAATCACCGGACTACCGCATTGGCGAAGCGAAATGAATTGTTCAAAACTAATGGAACTATTTTGTTGGGCAGTTGCAAAAAAACAAGCTGTCAGCAACAAGAAAGAAATAATAAGTGTCTTTTTCATATCATAAGGAAATTTGAGGGGCGAGGTGTTTTTGTAGCAAATTAAGTGATGTTAAGCTAATTTACCTTCATGCTAGCTCAAGATTTTTTCAAACTTTGTATTATAATTCAACATTCTCGTACAAGGTAGTTTTACAATACTACAAAATTGTCAGAGAGTAAAAAAACCAATACAAAATTCAAAATATTGTCTTAAATTGTGTCAAGTACCGATTTAGATATTACCTAACCTTCTTATACATGAAAATTCGCCATAAAGTTTTGTTTTTTCTCTTCCTGCTATCCATCATTACGTTTCTCGATCGAGTTTGTATGAACGTGGTTAGTAAATACGTAAAAGCCGATTTAGATCTTGACAATCAATCATTTGGTTATATTTTGGGAGCTTTTTCATTGGCTTATGCTCTCTTTGAACTACCCACAGGCATCTTAGGCGATCGTATCGGTCCTCGAAAAGTATTGACTCGTGTAGTGATTTGGTGGTCGGGTTTTACGGCTCTCACAGGTACCGCTTTTGGCTTCGTTTACTTATTAATTGTGCGTTTTTTGTTTGGTATTGGTGAGGCAGGGGCATACCCCAACGCGGCAATCGTTATCTCTCGTTGGTTTCCAACAGTTGAGGTGGGTAGAGCACAATCTGTGATATGGGCAGCAGGCAGAATCGGTGGTGCATTAACGCCACTTATAGTCATACCTTTAGTACATGCTGTTGGCTGGCGAACGGCATTTTTTATACTCGGAATTGTAGGAACTCTTTGGGCAACAGCTTGGTATTTTTGGTTTAAAGATAACCCCGCTGAACATAAAGACATTACCCAAAAAGAGATAGAAGAAATTGAATCTGGAAGAAAAGAAACTACCTCAAATCATAAAATTGATTGGAAAATTATTGTTAAAAATCGTAATATTTGGCTACTAATGTTGATGTGTCATTTGTTCTTTTATGCTGCATATTTTTTTACCAATTGGTCTTCAACATACTTTCAAGAAGGACGACACATGAGCGAAGCACAAACTAAAAACTTCATTTCTTTGTCTTATTTTTTGGGAGCAATTGGCTGTATTGTAGGGGGTTTTGCCAGTGATATTTTGAGCAAAAAATGGGGACTTAAACTCGGCAGACGTATTGTAGGAGTAACTGGATTAGGCTCATCGAGTATCTGTTTTTTGGGTGCTGGACTAACGACAAATAATGAATTGGCGGGTTATTTATTGGCATTATGCGTACTACTAAAAGATTTGACTTTACCTGTAGCTTTTGCCGTTTGTGTTGACATTGGCAAGCAAAACTCAGGTACCGTAACAGGTGCTATGAACTTTGCAGGGCAAATGGGTGGGTTTTTTATAACTATTATTTTTGGTGTAATCGTACAGCAAACTGGTAATTTCAACTATCCACTTTTCCTAATTGCAGGATGTTTATTAGTGGCTTCGGCACTATGGTTTTTCATTGACCCTACGAAGACGATTAGCTCTGAATCTTGAGTTTAGACCTCATTAAATCTCATAATTCAAAACTTTCATAACTTCAATAATATCATGCTTGCTCGTTAGGTCAGGCAGTACATCAGAAATCTGAATCGTGAAGATACTTTGAGGTTTTTCGCTTGCCCAGAGTCGCACGGTAACAGGAATTTCTTTTTCATTTCTGATAGGATGCAAAGGTGTTTTTTCTAAAAATGGGAGTAAATCTGCTGCCGTAAAAGCAAAAATATTCCAACTAATGCCAATACGAGGCATTGTTTTTACGATTTCTGCCCACTCATCTTCATTTGGTTTTTCGAGTAAATCGGTCAAATATCCAGCCCCATCTTTCTTGATAATAGCACAATTTCTTACTCTTTCCAAGGAATATCCTACGGTGTCCCAATCGAGTAAAGCATTTAGATAAGTTTCGTCCAACAATAATTTAAACGCCTCAACAGGATATAAGTTATCGCCATTACAGACAATAAATCGACTACTTTTCCATGAAGGAAATTGTGCTAAAGCCTGTTCAATTGCATCGGCTGTACCCAAGGGTTTTGCTCTTCCTTCGGGAATATGCTGACGTGCAAACGCTATTTTCAAACCCCAACTTTTGCCTTCTTGCATCAATTTTCCGTAGTGAGGCTGTGAGACCGTATCCTTTGGATTAAGCAATAGAATCGCTTCTTTTACCCCTGCTTGGGCAGCATTATATAATACGTAATCAAGAAAAGGTCGTCCGTCTTTACCAAGTCCAATCATTGATTTGGGAAGCGTATTTGCTTGTTCAATGAGTTTTGGGTCAAGGTCAGAATTCTCTTCAATACTTCTCTTCATTCGGGACGACATTCCCCCTGCTAATATTAATAATTTCATCTTTATGATTTATTATATAACCATCACTACCAACACACGCAACCCCTTGTGTCTCTACCTGACCACCAAAATTTTTCCAAAATATTTATTTTCAATTCCTAAACGTATTAAGTATTTCCCCGCAGGAAAATTAGTTAAAGGAATTGTTTTTGAGTATTTGCCAATGGGGAGTTTTTCTTCTGCTAATTGTTTTATATTTCTACCCATCATGTCAACTACAGATATGTGAGTATTGGCATTTTGTTTCAAATAAAAACTTACAACTACCTGACCATCAGCAGGATTTGGCGAAATACTCCATTCTACCAAGTTATTTTCTGGCTCAGTACCTGTGATACTTGATGAGATTTTTACCTCGGTAACGTCTTTTAAAATTTTATTGTCAGGGTCAAAAACTACTTGAGTTACCTCCCCCGCTGGCTTTGCAATCTGAATTAAATGCGAAGCCTTGTCAATAAATACTGTCGTAATTGATTCTCCTTGTGAAGTGACGATTTTTATATCAACAGGCATTGAAAAATATTCAGGTATAGTATTTTTAGTTTGATTAATTGTCAAATTCAACATTGCCGTTGCGTCATTAACGGTCCATCCATAAGTGTATTTTGGATAACTTTCGCCGTAAATCCATTCTTTAAAAAAGTAATCTAATTTCAATCCTGTGGTTTCTTCTGCAACTTTCTGAAAGTCTTCAGTTACGGCTGAATTGTAGGCAATACTCGAAACTAAATAGTTTTGAAGAATTTTAAAAAACTTCTCTTCACCCACTATTCCACGCAACATATGTAATACAATTGCACCTTTGGCATAGCTACGGTTATTACTAAAAATCTCGCTTTCGCTACTAATATTTTGTACATAAACACTTCCAACTGCCTTTTTTGCCTTAGTAATATTGGCATTTATATTGGTTTGATAGCTACTTTTTCCACCAAGAGCTTCGGCATAAATAGCTTCGGCATAAGTTGCAAAACCTTCATTTAGCCAAATATTTTCCCAATTTTTACAGGTAATTTTATCGCCAAACCATTGATGTGCAAGCTCGTGAGCCACCAAACTCCCGCCATAGCTATTAATAGATGTACAAGTTTGATGCTCCATTCCTCCGCCAAAATCGCATTGAGCATGACCATATTTCTCTTTGATAAATGGATATAGTCCAAATTTTTCAGAAAAGAGTTTTAGCATAAATGGTGTTTGATCGAGTTGGGTTTTTGTAGTAGCAGTAAACGTTTCGGGATAAACATAATGCGTAATTACCATCGAATCGGGCGGCGTTCCGTTGGTAGTTGAATACTTAAAGTAGTTTTTATATTCAATATAATTTGAACAAGCAATCGAAATCAAATAATGAGCAATCGGATAACGATTTTTCCATTGATAAGTTTTTGTATTATCCTTGTTATCAAGCACTTGCATTAAAGTTCCATTAGAAACTGAAACAAATTCTTTGGGCATTGTTATCCAAACATCCGACGAATCTGCTTTGTCAGACGGCGTATCTTTGCACGGAAACCAGTCGGGAGCTCCATAAGGTTCGCTCAAACTCCAAACAACGGGTTGTTGAGTATTGCCATGCGTTGCAAACGAAAAACTACCAAATCCAGAACTCGCTGGTTTGCCTTGATAATAAACAATGACACTAATCGTTTGATTTTCGGTATATTGTTTGTCGAGTGTGATAGTTACTTTGCTTGCATCTTGCAAAAAACCAAGTTTTTTTGAAGCTAACTTCACCGAATCAACCTTTAGAATATTTCTCAAATCTAAAAAGAAAGAAGAAATAGCCGATTTTGCTTTCAAGCCAATAGTAGCTTCGCCTTTCAAATATTGTTGAGCATGAGAAAGATTTAGGTTTAATTTATAATAAGTTACATCTATTTTATCATCGCCTGGGTACGCAATTCGAGCTTTGCTTGCTTTGTTCATTCGTTTAAAAGCTATCTGCTTCGACTCCGAGCAAATCGTTGCTCCATCTTCTTGGGCAAAACTCAGAATAGGTAAAAAGCTAATAATGAATACTTTAAATAGATTTTTCATTGTATGAATTTGGATTTATAGAAGTTTTAAAACTCCCAACGGTAACTCAAAATTGGAATTAAACCAAGCTGATATTGTCTAACGATTTTTTGTTGCAAAATATCATAATAGCTATACGATGTATTTTGGTAAGATGCCACATTCTGAATATCTAAAGCAAGGGTTCTTGAATATTTTTGTTTTGATTTTTTTAAATATATACGAAAATCTGGGCGAAAGTAGTCGGGTTGTTTCACTGTAAAGGCTTCCGAACTACTATAAATCAATCGTTTATTTTCTATTGAAGCTGCCTCGTTAATTTCCCTTTCATAATATCCCCCCAACCAAACAACTCTAAGACTTGTACCAAGCATACGATTTTTGGTTCTCTCCCACTCTTTTCCAATAGTTAGATTGAAAATATACTTGCCATTGTATCTACTATTCCTTTTTATACCATCCAAGCCCATATAAGTTGCATTATAAAAGGTGGCATTTGTAAGGGCATAAAAACCATTGGTTAAGTATTGTTGGTAGGTAAGTTCGATACCATAATTTTCGCCAGTGCCTAAGTTTTGTAAAGGTTCGTTTGTAAAATCCTCCACTAAATTTATAGATGAAAAAGTCGGATTCAAAGTTGAAATTGGCACATTAAATAATCGCTGATAATATAATTCTGCTTTCAAATATGAGCCTTTCTTGAATGAACGCTTCGAACTTAACACATAATGATGAGCCTTTGTGAATTGAAGCAAAGCATTCGGCAAAAAATTACCACTATTAATATTGGCTTGTGCAAAATAAACTTGTGCTGGTTGAAGCTGACTATGCAAGCCATAAGCAAAGCTAATAGACTGATTATTAGCGAGTTGATAATTAATCGAGAGGCGTGGTTCAAAAGATTTTGTTCGGTTGAATGTATAATTGAGGTAGTGCAAACCAATATTAGTTGTCAATTTTGGCGAAAGCGAAAACTGCCAGTTCATATATGGTTGAACAATTAGACCTTCTGCTTGTCCGACCGATTTTTTATCTGAAGAAAGTGAGTAAAGTTTATCGTATTGATGTGTAATAAATACACCAACTTTCAAGGTATTTCGAGCATCAATTTTATAGCTAAAACTACTTGAAAAAGAGATTTTATTCCTTGATACGGTATCAATTTGAGATAAATATCGTTGAAAAGTTTTTTTACTCAACACATAGCCATCTCTTGCACTTTCCAAGCCTGATGCTGTCAAAACGGTACGCCAAAGCATCTTTTCGCTCAAACGTACATTGTGCGTTACACCAATCGCACCCATTATATTTTTATAACTAATATCAAATCCATCTTTTTGCACTTTCCATAAAGTAGTATCTCGCAGACC
>NZ_JAYWCU010000288.1:0-3367 GCF_043780375.1 Emticicia sp.
TTTGTGATAATACCTTTCAATTTTTGATTTTCATCCACAATCGGAATTCCACCAATTTTGAATTCTTGCATCAATCGCAAAGCATCTCCAACAGTGGCACTTTCGTCAAGTGTGATTGGGTCTATAATCATTCCACTTTCCGAACGCTTAACCTTACGAACTTGCTCGGCTTGTTGTTGGATTGACATATTTTTATGAATGAAACCAATACCTCCTTCTTGTGCCATTGCTACTGCCATTCCGTATTCGGTAACGGTATCCATAGCCGCCGAAAGTAATGGAATATTGAGCTGAATATTTTTGGTCAGAAAGGATTTCGTTTGTGTATCACGTGGAAGAACCTCTGAATAAGCTGGGACGAGCAGAACATCGTCGTAAGTAAGTGCTTCGAAAAGCAGTTTTGAAGAATCTAACATAGCAAATAATTTCGTTTCCTTATTTGCCAAGCAAAATTATGGAAAATATTTGGACTGGGCAATTTTTTGGGGAAATAATCTTTAACAAGATTTGAAAAGTACATTCCCGTCCGACTTCGTCAAGACGGGAATGGTTTGGTAGAATAAACGCTACTTCATTCTAAAAAATACTGTAATAGTTACACCTTCAAAACCGAAGTTTTCACGCAACTTATTTTGCAAGAAACGTGAGTATGATTCTTGAATATACTGCGGCAAATTACAGAAAAAGATAAACGTTGGTGATGGCGTTGGCACTTGCACACAATATTTAATCTTGATTTGCTTACCTTTCAGCATTGGAGGAGGCGTGTTTTCGATGATAGGCAACATTGTTTCGTTGAGCTTAGAAGTTGTGATTTTTTGGGTTTTATTTTCATAAACCTCCATCACTTTTTCTATTACCTGAAAAATACGTTGTTTTTCAAGCACCGAAGCAAAAATTACTGGCATGTAGTTCATCGGAGCTAATCTTTCCAGAATTTCTTTTTTCATTACATCGGCAGTTTTTGAGTCTTTTTCGACCAAATCCCACTTATTAACCATCAGAACAATGGCTTTTTTGGCGTTGTGTGCATGACCAATGATACTTATGTCTTGCATTTCTAAGCCTAATGAAGCATCTATCAAAACTACGCAAATATCGGAATTTTCAAGGGCTTTTACCGAACGTAATGTTGAATAGAACTCAATGTTGTCTTGTACTTTTGCTTTTCGACGAATACCTGCGGTATCAGTCAAAATAAAATCTTTTCCGTAAAGTTTATAATGTGTATCAACCGCATCGCGGGTTGTGCCAGCAATTGGTGTTACGATACTTCTATCTTTTCCCAATAAAGCATTTAAAAACGAAGATTTGCCTACATTTGGACGACCTAAAATGGCTATTCTTGGTATTCCAGCATTTGGGTCTTCAATGCCTTCTTCTGGAAAATTAGCAACAACAGCATCTAATAAATCGCCAGTGCCGCTACCATCAGTTGACGAAATCGGGAAAATGTCTTTGCCTAAGCCCATTTCATAAAATTCGGCAGCTGATTGATGACGCTCAAAAGTTTCGGCTTTGTTGGCTACTACATAAACAGGCTTATTTGATTTACGCAACACATTTGCAAAATCTTTATCTAAACCTGTCAAGCCTGTCATGGTATCAACCACAAAAAGAATGAGTGTTGATTCTTCAATAGCGATTTCAACTTGCTCACGAATAGCACCTTCAAAAGTATCGTCGGAGCCAACTACATAGCCACCAGTATCAATAACGGTAAAAAATTTCTCGGTCCAGACTGCATGTCCATAGTGGCGGTCACGAGTTACGCCTGGCATATTATCGGTGATTGCCACACGGCTCTCGATAAGGCGATTAAAAAGGGTAGATTTGCCGACGTTTGGGCGGCCTACAATTGCAACAATATTTGCCATAAAAATTCAGTAAACGATTATCGTTTGAAACAATAAACAGTGATTCTCTTTCGAGAACTGTAAAAAAATTAGACCCTGATTAGCTTGATTTACCTGATTTTTTTCAACGGTAGATTATCAAGTATTTGTATTAGTGTTTTGCTTAAACCATTTATGTTTTTATAAACGGGGTGCAAAGATATGAAAATATAGGGAGAAGTCTATTGATTATCAACAAGATACCTTGTATTTGAGTTCGCTTGTGTAAAATATTTAGACAAGAGACAAAAGAATTGAAAAGAATAAATAGGAGAAAAAGGTTTTCTAAAATCTTAGGTCGCTTGTCTAAGTATCTAAAATATCGCTTGAATATCTTGCCAAGAAATCAGGGTTATTGCCAAAATGGCCAACAAAAGACCAATTTTATTGAGGGTTGAAAGTTTTTCTTTGAAGAAAACAAACGCCACCAAAGCTGATACCAAAATAACGCCAATATTATATAAAGGATATACAAAAGCTCCGCTATTGCCATAGGCAGTCAATGCTAAAATCAAGAAATAAAATGATAGAAAATTAGGCACACCAAGTGTAATACTTGCTAAGATATTCTTCAAAGCTATTTTTTCTTTTCCACGAATCACTCGAATAAGTAAAACGGTTGTTCCTGCCAAAATCGCACCAAAAATCATCACCAAAGTTACAGGAACGGTACGGTCGGCAGATTTTATATAGTTAATATTCAAATAGTTAAGCGAGGTATTAGTTATACCGTACATCAAAAAAACGGCGATTGGCAAAAGAATATCTAAGCCTTTTCCAGCAACTTTTTCGTTATTTTTCTTAAATGTACTCAAAGCTACTGCCCCTAACGCCAATACCAAACCCAAATAATTGAGGGCATCGAAAGGACGACCTTGTGTTTTGAAAATAAATAAACTACAAAGCACAGGAATAACGAGTGAAATATTATTTGCCAAAGACGTTGCCGTCATACCCATTCGTTGCGTAGAAAAGCCTGATAATAAGAACGTTATAATAAAACACACCCCCAAAAGCAGGGCATAGACAGTCCAATTTTCGGCAAAATTAAGTTCAAAACTTTGCCCTTTGGGCATCAAAGCCAAGCCCGTTATGAAACAAATCGGATAATTAAAGGCAATCGCCTGAAAAGTGCTAATGTTGTATTTTGGATACAAACGAAAGTTTGTCAGCAACATTACTGAGAATATAATGCTTAGGAAAAGGTAGAACATGTTGTTTAATTTTGAAGCGGTTCGCCGCCCGTTCGGAATGATAGAATGAATGAATAGAAATATTGATTACTCATTCACTCATGCTATGATTCAAAATTAGATTTACTCGTACCCAAATCGCTCTAATTTTTGTCTTTTATTACGCCAATCTGGTTCGACTCTGATGTATTGTTCCAAGAAAATCTTTTTGCCGAAAAACTTTTCCATTTCAAGACGAGCTTCAATACCTACTTTTTTGATGCGTTCGCCTTTGTGTCC
>NZ_JAYWCU010000289.1:0-25863 GCF_043780375.1 Emticicia sp.
AACATTTGTGGATAAAAATTGAGCATTATAAAACTGCTGATACCATCAAAAATGCGGTTGATGAGATTCTATCACAAGTAAAACACAAATACACGATTAATTTTAATTAAGTGCTTAAGTAATAAGTTTAAATTATATTTGCTATTTTTAGCATTATCCTTTTTATATTATCCATCAGTTTCTCATGCGTAAACTTCTTTTCATTAGCATAATATTGGCTGGATGTACCGAATCTAGCAACAAAAACTCTCCCAAATATTATTACGATTTAGCAGGATTTATCAATCAACAAATCTCGCAACTGACTGACAACAAGACACTTATACAAAAAAATCTTTTGATTGGCAATAAAACAGAAACTATCCAAACCAAAGATATTGATTGGAAAAAAGAACTCGAACTTTTTCTGCAAGCCGACCTCAATAAGCAATCGTATCAGTTGAGTTATACGCAAGATAGCACACGAAACGTAGTCATTTATCAGTTAAAAAAGGGCGAAAAATTGATTGTAAAAACATTAAAAATTGAATTTGACGAAGAAAAATCGCCTAAACACATTGAGGCATTGATGCAAGTAGAAAACTATTTGTACAAATCTGAGAAGAATCTCTCGATGGATTTAAACAAAAAACAGTTAGAAAACTACCAAATTGAAGGTTGGCAAGAATTATTTATAGGAAAAAAAAGGGATTTTAAGGTAATTGGGATCATTGGAAAATAATGTAAACTCAATATGTACGATTGTTAACTTAGTGCAAATTCGCTGAAGTCGAAAAGTAATATCTCCTGTTTTTTCTACCAACGTCAGACTTCTCCGAAGTCTTTTTCGCTCAGCTCGATAATTTTAGTCTGAAAAGTAATTTACTAATAATACATATTTATCAGGTATCTATAAAAAACGCATCAAGTAAATTTACCTGATGCGTTTTTTATATTTTTTTATATCTTTATCATTGTCTTAATAATCTCCACCAGCACCGCCACCGCCGAAACTTCCACCACCAAAATCGAAGCCGCCGCCGCCGCCACTATCACCACCAGACCAGCCACCTGACGAGCTTCCCCAGCTTGTGTATGTGATGAAAGGAATCAAACCACCTCCATGACCACCTCTACCACCACCACTACGTTTTCCTATTATATACAGAATGATTACAATAATAATCACAATGATAATGAAACCAATCCATCCACTACCTTCATCGTCAGTAGAAGGCTCTGCTTTAAACTCACCTGATTGGTATTTGATAATATCATCGGCTGCTGCATTAAGTCCTTCGTAGTATTGTAATTGCTTGAAATATGGTTTTATTGTTTGCTCTATAATACGTTTGCTGCGAGCATCGGTTAAGCCTCCTTCTGCACCGTAGCCAGTGGCAATATAAATTTTTCTATCGCCTGGAGCCCATAAAAGTAAAATTCCATTGTTTTTATCTTTTTGCCCAATACCCCAATCTCTGCCGAGTTTTACGGCATATTCGCTAATATCATAAGGTTGTACGCTTTTTACAATCACTATAGCCACTTGCGTAGAAGTTGAGTCTTGATAGGCTCTTAATTTCTGCTCTAATTGGTCTATTTGGCTTTGATTCAATAGTCCTCCTACAAAATCATTGACTAATCGTGCAGGATTAGGCTTTTGAGGAATATCCTGTGCAAAAACAATGCTTTGAAGGAAAAATAGAAATATGAAAAGTTTCTTGAACATTGAGAAGGAAAATTACGATTTACGAGGTACGAATTACGACGGGGTTGCCCGTCCGATTACGAATTATGGTATACTACTTTGGATACAAATATCTGATTATCAACGCATTACTTTTTTCGTAAATTGTAATTCGTAAATTTTTAGACTATGGTATTGGCTCAGTCGAAATATCGTCTGAAATTTCATTCATATCATCTTTCTGATAAGGAAAGTATTTTTTCAATTGAAAACCTGCCTCCTTGATACCCATTTGTAAACCTTCACTAAAGTTTCCTTGTAAAAAATACATACGGAGCGTATCACGGGTGCTTTCCCAAAAATTAGCTGGAACAACTTTATCAATACCAATATCACCCAAAACTGCAAATTTTCGGTCGCCATGAGCTAAGTAAAACAGCACTCCATTTCTTTGAGCAGTCTTATGAAGGCTTAAATAAAGAAATACTTCTTTGGCTCGCTCAAACGGGTCTTTTCCAGTGCATAGTTCTTCCACATGAACTTTTACTTCTCCCGAAGTATTCTGTTCTGCGTGCGTGATGGCAGCAACAATTTTTTCCTTTTCAGCTTCTGAAAAAAACATTTTTGAGATAATTTTAAATATTGACGTAGAATTCTCCGTAAAGACGAACATCTTTACGGAGAAAAATGACCTACAAAATTTATCAGAATTTTATCGACGGAGCTGCTTGAGCAGAATCTGACGCTTGGAAGAAGCCTTTTTCAGCAAAACCAAATATTTTTGCAAAGATAACTGTTGGAAACGCTAAAGCCGAAGCATTATATGTTTGCACAGAGCCATTGAAATCATTTCGAGCTACTGCAATTCTGTTTTCTGTTCCTTCTAACTGAGATTGTAACTCCAGAAAGTTTTGGTTGGCTTTCAAATCTGGGTATTTTTCAACAGAAACCAACAATCGGCTTAGCGAACCACTTAATTGATCTTGTGCTGCTTGAAATTTTTGAATATTTTCGGGAGTTAAATCATCAGCTTTGAGTGTTACTGCGGTAGCTTTGGCACGAGCTTCAATTACTGCTGTAAGTGTACTTTTTTCAAAATCGGCAGCACCTTTTACAGTGTTTACCAAGTTTGGAATCAAGTCAGAGCGACGTTGATAAGCTGTTTGTACATTTGCCCATTTACCTTTTACATCTTGGTCTTTACCTACTAAGCCATTGTATGAGCTGCATCCGTACATACCAAAAATTAGTAAAATACCAACGATGATGAGTGTGCTTTTGTTCATTTCTTTAATGCGTTTTTTATTATTGGTTAAATTTTTGTTCAAATGTAATGATTTGGAAATAATATGCAAGTGGCTAAATGTTATAAATGGATTAAAACCTAAGCAAGCGGACAAATTTGATGTCGAAATTTGCAATTTTAAGAAAATTGGAAGCTTTTAGCATTAAATTTGAAATTTTATAAAACTATTCCGACAGCCAAAGTTTTACATAGTCGCCATTTTTATCATACATATCAGCTTGGCGAGCAATGTTAAAATTCCTATCTTCACGAGGGTCGTTACCTACACCTGCTATATAATTCCAGTTGCCCCAGTTGCTACAAACATCATAGTCAATTAATTGGCTTTCAAAATAACTTGCTCCCCAAGTCCAATCAATGCCCAAAGCTTTAGTTAGGAAACTCGCCACATTTTGTCGTCCACGATTCGACATAAAGCCTGTTAATTGCAATTCCTTCATGTTGGCATCAACAAATGGCACACCCGTTTCGCCATTGACCCATTTTTCAAAACTTGGTTTATCACGTTTCCATTCTTGCAACAAATCGTTTTTAATTCCACTTGTTTTAAAAATTCTTGTACCAAATTTTAAGGCAATAAAATGAAAATAATCTCGCCAAATCAATTCAAAAACTAACCAATAGGTCGAATCGTTTGAAAGCACTTCACTTTCATATTTTTTTACTTCTTCATAAATCTTGCGAGGCGAAATACAACCCACACTCAACCAAGCCGAAAATTTTGATGAATAATCTCCTCCAATAAGTTGGTTACGGGTTTCTTTATAAGTTTTCAACAAATCTTTTTGCCAAATGTAGTCATTAAGTCTGCTCAACGCATTGCTTTCGCCTCCTTTAAAATCTAAAACAGCTCGTGAGTCATGTTTTAATTCTTCGTCAAAACCTAAGTCTTTTAAGGTAGGAATGTCGCCTAATTTTATTGATTTTTCAATTTTTGGAAGCACTATTGGAGCATCAAATATGGCACGTATTTTTGCCGAACGCTCAACTTTTTTTCTGAATTCGGTAAAAACATCGGGTATAAAATTGATTTGAAAAGGCAAATCACGAGCGTGATAGAGTGTTGCTATCCAAATTAGCTCTATTTCGATATTAAGTGGCTTAATTCGCTTTGAAAGTTTTGCCTCAACAGTAGTTTCTTCTTGCGTAACTTCCTTACTGGCATAAACGGCGGCGGCTTGCCATTCATCGGCCATTTTTGCTAAGATTTCTTCTGGTTTTCCAACTCGTATGATTAGATCAGAGCCAATTTTTCGGAGATTATTTCGTAAATCTTCAACAGATTCTAACAAAAACTTTGCTCTAAATGCCCCTGTTCGCTTAAAACCTAAAGCTGTTTTATTAAATTGTCGTTCATCAAAAACATAAACTGGAATTATATTTCCTGCTTTTGTCGCTTTCAATAATGCCTCGTTGTCGTGTAGTCGTAAGTCGTTTCTGAACCAGAAAATAATATTTTGCATAAAATCGAATTATAGAATGTTGCTGCAAAATTAACGGTTTTTCTTAGGACTTTATTTATGAAAGCGATAGAGTATTTTAAACTCAATTGCAAATATATTGATATGCCACATTCTCAACTGTTTTCTTTGCTCCTTTTGTAACGGTCTTTGTTGCTTTTAATGGCAGACTATTTTTATTGTATTCGTAAGTAATATCGGCAACTTCATCAAGTTTGCCATTATCATCATAAATTTTTATAGAGGTTGGATTATTTTTACCAAAAAAAGCAAAGAAATTATTGGCTAAACCAACAAATCCTAATGCCATTGTACGATAACCATCTGGATAAAACTGAGCTTTGTTGTCATAACTTACGCCTTCGAAAGTCAGAAACTCTGGTTCCCCTTCAATTTTGGTATAAACTTTCGACACGTTTTCACCCACATAATCAACCCTTGAAATTCCTTTAATTTTATAGCCAAAAATATCTAAATTCGTATTAATTGTCGTGATTTTATTACCAGAATAAACAAAATCATTCACTTGAAATTCGTAGCCTTTCACCAAAGTTTTTGTTTTTATGATTCTACCCGAAGCATCATATTGAAAAAAGACGGTATAGGTTTCGTCAGGTCTTGGAGTAACAATCTCCATTTTTTCAATTTGATTTTTAATATTATAAGTAAATGTTATAGCTACCTCCTCGCCCTCTTTGTTAATGATTCGTTTGATTCGGCTGAGGGTATATTCAAAAGAAAATAGCGGGGTGCCTGTGGCAGAGTTAACGTTTTTAAGCGGACACTTTGCCAATTGCTCTAATTGTTGAGGTGTTACTCCATCATTTTTATTTTTTTTACAAGAAGTTACTCCCGCAAATACTACAATAAAAGCGAAGGAAATGATGCGTTTCATAAGTGTTTGTTTTGATTTTTCGATAGCTAAACACTTAATTTACAGCAAAAAACGTGCCTGATTATATACGATGGCTTTCCTTGTGCGTCATTTCAAGCTATTCGCTTTTACAAGTTAGGAAAGCCATCGTACTAAACCAATTTAGATTTCAAAAAAGCAGTCAGAATCGCCAATCCTTTTTCAAAATGAGTATTGTTATTGATGATGATATCGGCTTCGTATTTGGTTGGTTCAATGAATTTATCATAAGTAGGAGCTACATGGTTTTCCCAACGGTAAAGCACGTCATTTAAGTCATATCCTCGTTCATTATTATCTCTGATAATACGACGCTTTATTTTGACATGTTCTTTTGCATCAATAAAAACCCTTAAATCGAGCAATCTTGAAACTTCTTGTGAATGAAAAACAAAAATTCCTTCTACAACAATGATTGGGGCTGGCTTAAATGTCAGAGTTTTAGGAACAACATCTGGATTATTAAAAACATACTCTTTGTGCTCAACAATTTTTCCATTTTTCAAATCTTCTATATGTTGGGCATATAACTCAAAGTCAATTGCTGCGGGCAAATCGTAGTTTTCAACATTATTTTGGTCTTTCGGCACAAATTCTTGCGTACGGTAGTAGTTATCCTGCGAAATAAGGCATATTTCTTCCTTTGAAAAGGCTTCCAATAATTGATGCAAAAAGAAGGTTTTCCCCGACGCACTCCCGCCCGTGATGCCAACGATATAAGGTTTCATCATTTTTGTCTAAACCAACACTGCTATAACTTGTTCCAAAATAAATTTCCCGTCTATATTACCCAAAGCCTCATCAGAAGCTCTTTCGGGGTGAGGCATCATGCCAAAAACGTTCGGGCGGCGACCCGCTTTTCCAGCATTTGTTACGCCCGCAATATTTTCAAGACTACCATTTGGATTGGCTTCTGCAGTGATATTTCCAAACGCATCGCAATAACGGAAAAGCACTTGGTCGTTGTCGTTAATACTTTTGAGTGTATCTTCGTCAGCAAAATAACGACCATCGCCATGAGCAATCGGAATCTTGAATGCTTTGTCTTCCAAGCCAGCGGTCAGAATTGCGGACTTACTTTGAGGTTTTAAATAAATATTTTGGCAAATGTATTTTTGGCGAATATTTTTCAACAAAACCCCGGGTACAAGTCCCGCTTCGGCAATAATCTGAAAACCATTACAAATGGCCATCACATAACCTCCACGATTGGCATGAGCAACAACTTCGTTCATGATAGGTGAAAAACGGGCAATTGCTCCAGAGCGGAGATAATCGCCGTAAGAAAAGCCTCCTGGCAAAATCACAAAATCACAACCTTGTAAGTCGTGGTCTTTATGCCAAAGTTTTACTACTTCTTGTCCGAGGTTATGTCGGAGAGCAAAAACTGTATCGTCTTCGCAATTTGAACCTGGAAATACTACTACGCCGAATTTCATATAATTTAGTAAGACCACCCCTAAGCCCCCTGAAGAGGGATTATTGCTGGAGTTAGTTTTTTATTGTGAATGGAAAATACAAAATTACGAAAAGGCTTAGGATTGTTTATAAAATATTTATGAAATTGCCGATAAAAATGTCAATCTGCGAAAAAACGCCTAAAAACAAGCTTATTTTACTGTTTTGGTTCGTTGGGCTTTACCTAATTTGGGCAAACATGGGTAAAAGCAGCTTTGGTGAATTTATGGTTATGAATCTAATGATAGAATGAGTGAATAAACGAATTAGCCAATATCATTTAATTGCTTATTGCTTTATATTCTATCATTCAATCATTCTAAATGGGCGGTGAACCGCTTCAAAATTACTTCTATGGCATTCTATAAGTTTTATTAAACTCTTTGCCAATTTGCTGACCATTACGGAAAGTTGCAGCTCTAATAGTAGTCAATTTATTAAATGTTTGATTACCTACAAAAACAGGAGAATTGGCTGTCGGTTTACTAAAATCAAGTGAATAACGTACCTGAACATCGCTTATATAAGGCTCTAATTTTACCTCAACTGTTTGTGTATTTTTGTTTGGAGTATATGTTTCTTTGATGTCATAGATACTTTTGGCATAATTTACTTTCAGTATATCCAAGCGTTTGAAATGTGTTTCCAATCTACGTCCAAAATCAGTAAAATTCTTATTATTTGAATGTGTCCAAGTCACTTCCGACAATGCACAAGCTCGTGGAAACGCCATATATTCGGCTTGTTCGGGTGTTTCTACATATTCAGTCCAAAGATTTACTTGTGACCCTAAAATATGCTTAGCTTCTTCTGGTTTAAGTTCGGCAGGTGTTGGTTCATAAGAATAAACTTTTTCTAAAGTCAAAAACCCACCAATAGCTAATGGCTCAAAAGCAGCATGTGATTGATAATAATCTATGTAAACATGTGAGCTTGGTGTCATAACAACATCATGCTTTTGCTTCGCTGCTTCAATACCTCCTTGAATTCCTCGCCAAGACATAACTGTGGCATTTGGCGAAAGTCCACCCTCTAAAATTTCATCCCAACCCATCAATTTTTTTCCTTTTGAGGTCAAAAACTTGTCAATTCGTTTGATAAAATAGCTTTGAAGCTCGTGTTCATCTTTCAACCCTTGTGCTTTCATCAAATCCTGACAAAATTTGCTTTGTTTCCATGATGTTTTTGGACATTCATCACCGCCAATATGAATGTATTGACTTGGAAAAAGCTCTATCACTTCAGTCAAAACATCTTCGATAAACTTAAATGTTTTTTCAGTTGGACAGTAAACGTCCTCTATTACTCCCCAAATTTTTGCCACGCCATAAGGGCCACCCGAACAACCCAATTCGGGATATGCCGCCAAAGCAGCGAGTGCGTGTCCCGGCATTTCAATTTCAGGAATAATTGTCACGTATTTTTCTTGAGCATATTTCACAATATCTCTTACTTCATCTTGTGTATAAAAACCACCATGAGGTTTTCCATCAAATTTAAGTGGCTGATTATAAGACATTTTACCCTCAACGGTTTCGGCACGTACCGAGCCAATTTGAGTCAATCGTGGATATTTCAATATTTCTATTCTCCAACCTTGGTCTTCGGTCAAGTGCCAATGCAGCACATTCATTTTGTGCATTGCCAATAAATCAATTGTTTTTTTTATAAATGCAATGGGCATAAAGTGTCTTCCCACATCAAGCATTAGCCCCCGATGTTCGTAGCGAGGTTTGTCAATAACACTCACACAAGGCATTGCTAGTTGAAGTCCTGTTACTTTATTGGATGTAAAAATTTCAGGAGGAAGCAACTGAAAAATTGTTTGAAGAGCATAAAAATACCCTTGCGAAGCACTTGCGGTAATTGTTACGAGATTTGGCTCTACCAAAAGTTCATAATTATCTTCTGGCATCGGATTTGTTGGTCTTGCAAACAAAATCACATTGGTTAATGAAGCAACAGGAATGACTTTTTTAGTTTTAGGGTCAATTTTAGTGATTTTAGGTAAAGAAACCTCAGTAAAAAGTTTCATTCCTGTAGTTAAGGTAACTTGACTGGTTAATAACTTTGCCACTGCCGCTGTTGGGGCATCGTTGGTTTGCAAAATTACTCGTGTTTCATTGTTTATTACAAATGCTCCACTCTTCGCTACAAGCGAATCAGGTTGAGGAATAATACTATAAATATTCTGTCCCCAAGCAGTTGAAACAAGACAAAAGTATACAACAATTAGTTTTTTCATATTGGGTGATTATTGTGAAGTTTCGTATTAAAGAAAACTCATTTAGTCGCAAAAAAGAAAACCTGTTTGCTAAATATTGAACGCCGTTAAAAATAATGCAGCCAACACTCCACCAACAATTGGTCCCGCCACAGGAACCCACGCATACGCCCAATCGCTATTACCTTTGCCCGAAATTGGCAAAATAGCATGAGCAATTCGTGGGCCTAAATCACGAGCTGGGTTGATAGCATAACCAGTAGGCCCACCTAAAGACAGGCCAATTGACCATACCAACATACCAACTAAATATGGAGCGAATCCAGCAGGAAGATTAGCTGAAAAAGAACCCGAAACAATAATTAAAACCATTGTACCGATTGCTTCTGAAATAATATTTGCGACTGGGTTTCTAATAGCTGGGGCAGTTGCAAAAATACCCAATTTTGCTCCTTTGTCTTCGGTAATTGCCAAATGAGGCAAATATACCAACCAAACAAGTGTTGCACCTAAGAATGCCCCTATTAACTGAGCCGAAATAAAAGGAAGTACATTTGAATAATCGCCAGATTTTACTGCCATTGCTACCGTAACTGCTGGGTTTAAATGTGCATCGGGACTACCAAATTTTTGACCAACAAAAATGCCGCACATCACGGCGAAAGCCCAACCCGCAGTTACAACTATCCAGCCGCCATTTTCTCCTTTTGAACCTTTTAATAAGATGTTGGCAACAACACCGTTGCCGAGTAAGATAAGTACAAGCGTACCAAGTAATTCACCAATAAAGTTTGAGGTTTGCATTGAGGTTATATTTATTTTAGGGTTGAAATTGTTTGGCAAGTTAATTTATTTTGTCAGAACACACAATAGACTTAACTTTGTGATTTAATAAACTATTATGATATTGAACTCCCTTACTGCTATTTCTCCTGTTGATGGTCGTTACCGCCGACAAATCGAAAATCTTGCACAATATTTTTCTGAATTTGGACTGATACATTACCGTGTTAGAGTCGAAATCGAATATTTTATTGCTCTTTGCGATTTGCCTTTGCCTCAACTTGAAGGTTTCGACAAAGGTTTGTACAAAAATCTTCGTGAGATTTATGAGAATTTCTCAGAAGACGATGCTCTCAAAATCAAAGAAATTGAGAAAACAACCAACCACGATGTAAAAGCCGTTGAATATTTTATCAAAGATGCTTTTGAAGTTTTGGGAATTGGGCAACATTCGGAGTTTATTCATTTTGGACTTACTTCGCAGGATATTAATAATACAGCCATTCCATTGTCATTAAAAGAAGCAATGGATGTAGCAGTTTTGCCAGTTTTTAATGACGTTTTAGTAAAACTTCATGATTTGGCAGAGCAATGGAAAGACATTTCTTTACTCGCACATACACACGGACAACCTGCATCGCCAACTCGCTTAGGAAAAGAGATTTTAGTTTTCTGTGAAAGACTCGAAAAACAAATCGAAATGCTAAAAACGGTTCCGTATGCGGCAAAATTTGGTGGTGCAACAGGGAATTTCAACGCTCATCACGTGGCATATCCACAAACTGATTGGGTGAGTTTTAGCAATGATTTTATTAATAATGATCTTGGTTTATCTCGTAGTCAAAAAACTACACAAATTGAGCATTATGATATGTTGGCGGCTATGTTTGATAATCTCAAACGTCTCAACACAATTTTGATTGATTTCTCTCGTGATGTTTGGACTTACGTTTCGATGGGTTATTTCAAGCAAAAAATAAAAGCGGGCGAAATTGGTTCGTCGGCAATGCCACATAAAGTAAATCCGATTGATTTTGAGAATGCCGAAGGAAATTTGGGTGTTGCCAATGCTCTTTTTGAACATTTTTCAGCAAAATTGCCAATTTCTCGCCTACAAAGAGATTTGACTGACTCGACTGTGCTAAGAAATTTGGGCGTTCCGATTGGTCATACTGTTATAGCCTTAAATTCTTTGTTGAAAGGAATGGGTAAATTAGAGCTTAACCAAGAAGCCATTGATCATCACTTAGAAGAAAACTGGGCGGTTGTTGCCGAAGGAATTCAGACAGTTTTACGCCGTGAAGGCTTCCCGAAACCTTATGAGGCTTTAAAAGAATTGACTCGTAAAAATGAGAAAATCACCGAAAAACGCATCAAAGATTTTATTGATACACTCGATATTGGCGAAAAAGTAAAATATGAACTTCGCCGTATTACGCCTTTTAATTATACTGGAATATAGGCAATGAGTGAATTTTGAATGATAGAATTGATGAATGATAGAATAAAACGCTCACAAAAATGTATTCTATCATTCACTCATTCAAAATTCACGCAATAGCTATTTCGGCGAATAAATCCTTTCCGCTGTTCTCAGCACTTCTGCTTTATCAAGCGTCATTTTTTTGGTTTGTTTGTTCAGAAACATATCCATTTGGTCGGTGTAATGTGGACTATCCGCATGACCCGAAGCACCAAAATTTGTTATTGATTCTATTTCGGGCAAGCCATTTTTCGGAAATTTCACTAATTCAATATAAGATTCGCCCGCCATTACTTTCAATTTTCCATATTTGTAAGGTTTGCTGTGCATCGCAGTAATTACATCGGGCAAACCCCAACTTGGTTTTTCAACATTGCCACGAACCAGTTTTTGCAAATCACCCAAAGTAATATCAGTTTTTCCGAAATATTGTTTCATGTAAGTATTTACGTGTCGAAGTGCTGCAATACTTTCTTCTTTCGAAACTCCATTGCTAATTTCTTGTGCTTTTTCACTGAAATAATTTAAGGCAATCAAAAATATCGCAGCCCCTTTGCTATCAACATCCGCTTTTCTATTCCACGACTTCAATGTTTCTATAAGTGATTGAATATCAGCGTTTTCTGTAGAATTTAGTTGAAATAAAGCCTCAATTTCAATCGGATACTGTAATTTTTCTGGCAATTGATTATCGTATTTTATTCGCTTAAAATCTTCGTAAGAAAGTTTTTCATATTTTGAAATCAACTCTTGAAAACGAATACTTCGGTTATTGTTTTTAGTTTCATAACCCATCGTTGGGTCAAAGTCTTTGGCTTGTAAATTATCTTTTTCACCCGTAGCATTGAAAGGTGTGTGATTGGTATTTACCAAATATCCACTCGCAGGATTGAGATATTGTGGCAAATCTTTCAGTGGATGAAAGCTCGTCCACAGGGTTTTTGAGGTATTCCCTTGAACTATGTTTTGCCAATCGTAGCCTTGTTCACGCACAGGAATTTTGCCATTGCTGACATAAAAAATAGTGTCGTGCTTGTCGGCATAAATGGTATTAAAACCTGGAATAGCCGTCATTTGCATTGCCTTATAAAACTCCGAAAAATTACGGGCTTTGTCCATTCTGTACCATTGCTCAACGCCACGAATATCTTTATTTGCTCCCAATCTTATCGAAAAAGTGCCTTGCTTGGTCTGAACCGTAGCTCCATATTTACTCCACAAAGCAGCCTTTTTAATAGGCAATATAAAAGCTCCAATTTTTACTTTCAACTTAACTGTTTTTTCTTCCAAAGTTTCCCAATTTCCATCAAAACGGTACTGTTTTTTGTTATTTGGGTTCATTTCTAATTGAAAAATATCAATTTTGTCTTGATAATTGACCGTATGAACCCAACCCAGGTTTTCATTCACTCCATGAAAAACCACAGGCCCACCAGGGAAAAGTCCACCCAAAATATTCAGACCTTGTTCGCTGCACAAATGAGCCTCGTACCAAGCCACTGGCCCTTCGAGCGGCTGATGCGAATTAATTGCCAAATAAGCACTTCCATCGGTTGTTTTTGAACTACTGATAGCAAAAGCATTTGAGCCACCAGTTTTAAAATCGTCTAAAGTTTTTATCTTCCCGCTAAAAATTTTCTGTAAAACGCCGTCCACACCCGAAATCACCGAAAGCGATAAAACTATGCTCGTCATATATTCTTTGGTATTGGTTGGAAACGAACCTTTCAGCAAAATTTCTTCGGGGTGTTTGGCAGCGTAGGCATTTATTCCGGCCACATATCCTTCAATAAGTGCCTTATATTCGGGCGAAAGTGTCTTTTCGTATTGCTCTTCAACCACTTCTCGACAATGCAAAAGTGCTACAACGTAATCAATTGAAGCTCCGTCTTTGCCTTTTAGTTTGCCAACCATTCCTTTTCCTGCAAGCATTGTTAGTTGCATGGTTTTGAAATCATCTTCGGCATTTGCCCACGCTAAACCGTAAGAAACTTCGGCATCAGTTTTGGCAAAAATGTGTGGAACACCCCATTTATCACGGGCAATTTTGATATTATCGGGGTTTACTTGAGCGAATAATTGTTGACTGAAAAATAAGCAGAAGAATAGTTTTTTCATTATGAGGTTGAATTGTAATTGCTTGATTATCACAAAAGTATAAATTTAAAACTAAAAAAGGGAAGACATTTTAAATGTCCTCCCTTTCAAAACTAACAACTCAGAAAGTTGTTTTACAATAAATTTGCTTTCAACATATATTCAGCAATTTGAACAGCATTGGTAGCAGCACCTTTACGAAGGTTGTCAGCTACAACCCAAAGGTTCAAAGTGTTTTTCTGAGATTCATCACGACGGATACGTCCAACAAAAACCTCATCTTTTCCATGCGAGGTAATTGGCATTGGATAAATAAAGTTTTTAGGATCATCTTGTACTATAATACCTTCGGTTTCGCTCAAAAGTCGGCGAACTTCATCCAAATCAAAATCATTTTCAAACTCAATATTTATAGCCTCAGAGTGACCACCAATTGTAGGAATACGCACCGTCGTTGCCGTTACAGCAATACTATCATCACCCATGATTTTTTTGGTTTCATTCACCATTTTCATTTCTTCTTTGGTGTAACCATTATCCAAGAAAACATCAATGTGTGGCAATACGTTGAGGTCAATTTTGTGCGGATATACTTTCGCAACGCTATCGTCGCCAGCACGTTCTGCAAAAAGTTGGTCAACCGCTGCTTTACCAGTTCCAGTTACCGATTGGTAAGTTGAAACAACCACTCGTTTGATTTTATATTTATCATGTAATGGCTTCATCACCACTACCATTTGAATTGTTGAGCAATTTGGATTGGCAATGATTTTATCTGCTGCCGTGATCGTGTTTGCGTTTACTTCAGGAACTATCAACTTTTTAGTTGGGTCCATTCTCCAAGCCGAAGAATTATCAATAACAGGAATACCCGCCGCTGCAAATAACGGAGCTAAAGCTAATGAAGAACTTCCACCTGCCGAGAAAATCGCAACCGCAGGTTTCATCTTGATGGCATCTTCGTAGCCTACTACCGTAAACTGTTTACCTTTAAATTCAACCTGTTTACCAATTGATTTTTCGGAAGCAACGGGAATAATTTCGCTAACGGGGAAATTTCTTTCCGCCAATACTTTCAAGATTTCGGTGCCAACTAAGCCTGTCGCACCAACTACTGCAATTTTCATTTTTTTGAATCCACCCCCAGCCCCTAAAGGAGGTGATTTTTAAGTTAAAATAAAAACACTTTAAGTTTTCTGGGGCAGAAAACTTAAAAGTGCAAAGATAAACTAAAAATTGGTTCAATAATCTTGGAATAGTACAAAAGTTATGAAAATTGCCAAATTTTATTTGGTGTGATGCAGAAATCAAGGCGAATATCGTAAGCATCAACATCTTTTATTTGCTCGATGGGTTCAAAAATTGAAAGTCCAATTTTCAAAACATCGGGTCGGCAATTGGCCAAAAACCTATCATAATAACCTTTTCCGTAGCCAACACGATAGCCTTTTTTGTCGAAACACAAAAGAGGAATGAGAACTAAGTCTATATCGGCAACTGATGACTGAATACTGTCGACTGAGCTCGGTTCAGGAATTTTCCATTGATTTTCTTCAAAAATTGTTTCTTTTGTCAACAAGTAATTAGTCATTGTACCATCTTCGTGGCTTTTGGGAATAACAATATTTGTAGCAAAATCTTTTTGTAAAGTATTAATTATCAACCAAGTATCAATCTCATTATTACGTTTTATCGGAAGAAAGGTATGAATTGTAGCGTAAGCATGAACTGGAATATTTCTGAAAAACCAGTCATGTATTTTTTTAGAAAAGCCCTCAACTTTTTGTTCGGTGAGGGCTTTTCGTTTTCGTAAGAATTCTTTTCTTAAATCTTGTTTTGAGACCTGAATCATACTTTTTCCAAGACTTCGTTTACTTTATTAATATTTGCATTTTCAACAGCTTTTTTCTCTTTCCACTCTTTCCATTGTTCACCCATCAATTTATTCATGCCCTTATCTATCAACGTGTGCCTTACTACATTCCAACCGCCACGAGCTGTGGTAAAGATAGAGTCATTGGCTCGTAAAGCTAAACTAAATCCACCGTCAACGTATTTGATATAATGCCACCATAACGACGGAATAAAAAGCGTTTCCCCGTGTCCAAAAGTTGCTTCATAACCAACGGCACTTTTCATTGCAGGATGGCGTTCATAGTCAGGAGCTAATGGATTTACGTGGCTTTGTACTGTAAATGGATGTTGATAAAGATTAGTACTTTGGTCAGGGGCAAACAAAATTGCTTGTTTGCGAGTTTGAAATTGCGTTAAGAAAACATTGGAGCAGTCCATGTCGTAATGTAGATTTACAACCGAATTTTGCCCACCAAAAAACATAAACTTGTAGCTTTTCAAAAAACCATCCATGATGGTCGGAAAGCGAATATCGTTGGCCAATTCAGGCACTTTCTTAAAAATATCAAACAAGAAAATACGTAAATCTGTTGGTCCTTGCTCTATTAAACTCAGATACTTACCAAAATTCATTGTTTTGGCTGCTTGAAAATAATTTTTGGTATCATGGATGTGATTGTCAAATAATGGCACCTCCAAATCGCCGTAATTATTTCGTAACCAATCAAAAGTCCATTTATTTAAAGCAGGCCAATCTTTTACTAAATTGGTGAAAACTACTGGGCGTTTGGGCTTTAAATAACTTTCAATAAATTCTTCTCGACTCAAATTACTTCGTCGCTCTATGGGTGATAATTTCATATCTAAAAATTTAAGTTTATGTGAAGTATTCTTGGGCAAACGACAATTAAAATTGACTTTCCCTCAAAAAAAACGACTAAAAATAAAAATTGGTTTCAAATTGTAAAAGCAAGTTGAAATATCTATTTTTTAAATAGATATTCTTGATAAAACAAATTTTATATTAGTATGCTTGCATACTAATATGTTTGCTGTATATTTGTCAAAAAATTATGCTTGCATAACAATTCTACCAAATCTTAAATGCCAAAACATTGAGCGATGGAATACCATAATAACCTCAACCGAACCTTAGCAAATCTGCAAAAAGTACCTACTTTTATGCAAAGTTGGGTGCGTGATTATGCCATTGGCCGATTTGTAAAATTTGTTGGCACAGCAGGCATACATTTTGAAAAAATGACCTGTAATGAAGTCGCAGTAACACTTCCAAATAAGCCAAAAGTACAAAACCACATCAGACAAGTTCATGCCGCAGCTACCACTCTCTTAGCTGAAACAGCTTCTGGAATGGTTGTCGGCATGAATATTCCTGATGAAAAATTGCCTTTGATGAAAAACCTTTCTGTGAAATTTATCAAGCGTAGTCAAGGTCAACAAAATGCAATTGCGACACTTACTGAGCCGCAAATAAAGCAAATTCGAGAAACTGATAAAGGCGAAGTAAATGTATCGGTAAAAATCACCGATGAAACGGAAGAAGAAGTGGTTATAGCAGAAATGATTTGGGCGTGGGTTTTGAAGAAAAAATGATTTGTCGATTGTTATTTACTTCATTACAAAATTTTACTAAAACTGTAAACAGTGGTTTATTGACCATCGACTAAAATATGATTTCAAACGAAGAAAGTTTTCAGAATGAGTTTTTAAGACCAATTTTAAAAGAACAAAACGATTTATTGGTCAATATTTTTAAGCATTATTTAGTAAAACATAAGATTTTATTTGAACGATATTCACCCCAAGACCAAGCCAATTATATAGAAAATACCATCAAAAAAGACGCACAATTACGCAACTATTTTGTTGGAACGATAATCGGCAAACTTTCGGTCGAACAATACCAAGTTTTCATAGCAATGGAAACCGAGCTGAATCGCAGAATAATTACTATGCTTGTGAAAAGATTACAGAGCCAAATGATTTGATAACTTTTTGAAAGTTGTCAAATCTAAAGCACCGAAGATTATGGCAAAAACGTCAGATTATTATACACCATTAGAACCCAACTGCTATTATCACGTTTATAACAGAACTGTTGGTAAACAAGACTTATTTTTAAATCAAGGTAATTATGAATTTTTCTTGCGAAAATATGATGAATATTTATCGAACTATATAGATACTTATGCCTTTTGCTCATTAAACAACCATTTTCATCTTTTAATATTTGTAAAGCCTTGGGAGAGCATTCTTGAAAAATTCCGAAAATTAGAAGAAGCAAAATTAGATTTGACAACTTTTGAAAATTTGTCAAATCTTGAAGATAAGAAGCCTTCAGATATCATTAGTCATCAATTTCAAAAGTTTTTTCAATCATACTCAATGGCTTTCAATAAACAACATGGTAGAGTTGGAACGCTTTTTCAAACGCCATTCAAAAGAAGTTGGATTGATAATAATGAATACTTAAAATATATGGTTTACTATATTCATTCAAACCCTCTAAAACATAGCGTATTTCCAGACTTTCAGCATTACAAATGGAGTTCATACCACCGAGTTTTAGATGATAAACCAACCAAGTTAATGAAGAAAGAAGTGATTTTATGGTTTGGAAATAAAGAAAAGTATATGAAATTTCATACAGAAAATCAGAATTTAGATAACATTAAGAATTTTAAAATTGACGGAGTGTAGATTAGACAACTTTTTGAAAGTTGTCTAATCTGACTCTACAAAGAAAAATCAAATACAAAACCATGAATCGTAGTATCAAAAAAGTAGTTGTTTTAGGTGCGGGCATTATGGGAAGCCGTATTGCTTTGCATTTTGCTAATATCGGAGTTGAGGTGCTACTTCTCGACATGGTTCCGAAAGAGCCAAACGACGCCGAAAAAGCCAAAGGATTAGACACTGCTCAACCAGCTGTTCGTAACCGAATTGTTAATGAACTTTTCCAAGCGGCGGTAAAGGCAAGTCCTTCGCCAATTTATAGTCAAAAATCGTTAAGTCGAGTAAAATTGGGTAATTTCGATGACGATATGCCTAAAATTGCCGCTTATGATTGGATTATTGAAGTTGTTGTGGAACGTCTCGACATCAAAAAAATTATTTACGAAAAAGTAGAGAAATTCCGAAAAGCAGGAACTTTGGTTACATCAAATACTTCGGGAATTCCGATTCATTTGATGGCAGAAGGACGTTCGGAAGATTTCCAAAAACATTTTTGTGGCACTCATTTTTTCAATCCTCCACGTTATTTGCGTTTATTGGAAATCATTCCTACCGACAAAACCGACAAATCAGTAGTTGATTTCTTGATGCACTACGGCGATTTGTATCTTGGAAAAACGACCGTTTTGTGTAAAGATTCTCCCGCATTTATTGCCAATCGCTTGGGGATTTATGCCATGGTACAAACCATCAGAGTTGCCGAAGAAATGGACTTGACGGTAGAAGAAGTTGATAAATTGACAAGCACCGTTGTTGGTCGTCCAAAATCTGGAACATTCCGTTTGTCAGATGTTGTTGGTTTGGATACAACTGTCAATGTTTGCAATAATTTAATAAATGTTTTAGAAACCGACGAATCGAAAGACGCTTTCATTTTGCCGACAACAATGGCAAAATTAATGGAAAACAAATGGCTCGGAGATAAAACTGGTCAAGGCTTCTATAAAAAAACGAAAGACGAGAATGGCAAAACTGTTATTTTAGCCTTAGATTTAAAGAGTTTTGAATACAAACCTTCCGAGAAAGTTAAGTTTGCAACCTTAGAAAGTACAAAAAGTATCGACGACTTGAAAAAACGTTTCTCGGTACTTTTAGCAGGAAAAGACAAAGCAGGCGAGTTTTACCGCAAAACTTTTGCTGACGGTTTCCGCTACGCAACGAACCGTATTCCAGAAATTTCGGACGAATTATATAGAATTGATGCCGCTATTTGTGCAGGTTTTGGCTGGCAAATGGGAATGTTTGAAACTTGGGATGCCATAGGGGTTCGTCCGATGATAAAAATCATGGAAGATTTAGACCAAAAACCAGCGGCTTGGGTTTATGAAATGTTGGAATCGGGCAACGAAACTTTCTATAAAGTTGAGGCAGGAAAACGTAAATATTATGACATTCCTACAAAAACCTATAAACTCATTCCAGGAACGGAGTCATTTATTATTTTGGATAATCTTCGTCAAACTAACGTGATTTGGAAAAATGCAGGTTCAACAATCTTTGATTTGGGTGATGGCATTGCGGGCGTAGAATTTCATTCAAAAATGAATACTTTTGGGGCAGAAGTGGTAGAAGGCTTAAATAAAGCGTATGCCATTGCCGAAAAGGATTTCAGAGGTTTAGTTGTAGGAAACGACTCAAACGAAGCGTTTTCGGCAGGTGCAAACTTGGCGATGTTGTTTATGTTTGCCATTGAGCAAGAATACGACGAAATTAATATGATGATTGCACAATTCCAACAAACGATGATGCGTGCAAGATATTCGTCAATTCCCGTTGTTACGGCTGCCCATAGTTTGGCTTTGGGTGGCGGTTGCGAGCTGAATCTTCATGCCGATAGAGTGGTTGCTCACGCCGAAACCTACATGGGTTTGGTTGAGCTTGGCGTTGGTTTGATTCCAGCAGGTGGCGGAACGAAAGAAATGGCTCTTCGTTGTTCAGACTTATACCAATCGGGCGACCCAGAATTAAATATTCTTCAAAATGCCTTTATGAATATTGCCCAAGCTAAAGTTTCAACTTCGGCACAGGAAGCGTTTGACATGGGTTATTTGAAAACCAATAAAGATAGAATTGTGCTGAACAGAAGTCGTTTGATTGCCGAAGCCAAAGAAGAAGCCATTAAATTAGCGGAAGAAGGTTATACCCAACCAAAGCAACGCACCGACATCAAAGTACAAGGAAAAGCAGGAATTGCACTTTTCAAAGCAGGTATTACAGGAATGTTGATGGGCAAATACATCACCGAACACGATGCTAAAATCGCTGATAAATTGGCTTATGTAATTTCGGGCGGAGATTTGAGTTAT
Source organism: Emticicia sp. (assembly GCF_043780375.1). GTDB lineage: Bacteria > Bacteroidota > Bacteroidia > Cytophagales > Spirosomataceae > Emticicia. The sequence continues at coordinate 20,308 of NZ_JAYWCU010000289.1, forward strand.
CCACAAATGGTTTCTGAGCAATATCTATTGGATTTGGAGCGTGAAGCGTTTTTATCGCTTTGTGCTGAGAAAAAAACAATGGAGCGTATGCAAGGACTTTTGAATGGTGGAAAACCGCCTCGTAACTGAGATACGAGATTGGAGATACGGGATACGAGAATTATTATTTTTACATTTTTTATCTCTTAAAAATCTAACTTTTGAATCTCATATCCAACATCTCCTATCTCAAATCTCGTATCTAAAAAATGACAGCTCACAATTTTAAAGATTTGAAAGTTTGGCAAATGTCAATTGAACTTACAAAAGAGGTCTATGACTTAACATCAATCTTTCCAACCGACGAAAAATGGGGCTTAACAAGTCAAATTAGAAGATGTGCTGTTTCTATTCCATCTAATATTGCAGAAGGTTCTGGCAGAAATTCAAACCAAGACTTTTCTCGTTTTCTTGGAATTGCACTCGGTTCATCTTACGAATTAGAAACCCAGCTAATTTTAGCTGAAAAATTAAATCTTATTTCAACAACTGATTTGGATAATATGTCGAACCAATTAATGTCTATCCAAAAGATTATTTTCTCTTTACAGAGAAAATTTGGAAATTAATTTTTCTCGTATCCCGTATCTCAAATCTCGTATCTCTAATAAAAAATGAACGCATATATAGTAGCTGGCTACCGCAGTGCAGTCGGCAAAGCACCCAAAGGAGTTTTTCGCTTTACTCGCCCCGACGATTTGGCGGCTGATGTAATCAAACATCTCATGGCACAAGTGCCAAACCTCGACCCTGCTCGTGTAGATGATTTAATTGTAGGAAATGCCGTTCCCGAAGCTGAGCAAGGAATGCAAATGGCTCGTTACATTTCGCTTTTGGCTTTAGGAGAAAAAGTAGCAGGAGTAACTGTCAATCGTTATTGTGGCTCAGGCGTTGAAACAATTGCAATGGCAGCAGCAAAAATTAGTGCTGGAATGGCAGATTGTATCGTAGCAGGTGGCACAGAATCAATGTCGATGGTACCAACAACAGGTTGGAAAATGGCATTGAATTATGGTTTGGCTTCGCACCATCCAGATTATTATATCGGAATGGGGTTAACGGCCGAGCAAGTCGCTCAACAATTTAATGTTACTCGTGAAGAGCAAGATATTTTCTCGTACAACTCTCATGTAAAAGCATTGGCCGCACAAGCAGCAGGTAAATTTGATGCTGAAATTGTGCCGATTACAGTAAAAGAAACGTATTTCGACGAAGCTACGGGCAAGAAGAAAAATAAAGAATACGTGGTAACAAAAGATGAAGGTCCACGTGAAGGAACGAGCGTTGAGGCTTTGTCAAAACTTCGTCCCGTTTTTGCAATGGGTGGAAGTGTTACAGCAGGAAACTCTTCACAAACATCTGACGGTGCCGCTTTCGTAATTGTAATGTCAGAAAAAATGGTAAACGAATTAGGCTTAAAACCAATCGCTCGTATGATGGCTTATGCTACGGCAGGAGTTGAGCCTCGCATCATGGGAGTTGGCCCAGTTGCAGCTATTCCGATTGCCTTGAAACAAGCAGGTTTGAAACAAGATGATATTGATATTATTGAATTGAATGAAGCTTTTGCTGCTCAATCTTTGGCAGTTATCAAAGAATTGGGCTTGGATACAAGCAAAATCAACCCAAACGGTGGAGCAATCGCCCTCGGTCACGCTCTCGGTTCAACGGGCGGAAGGTTATCGGTACAAGTTATCAACGAACTTCGCCGTCAAAACAAAAAATACGGTATGGTAACCGCCTGTGTGGGTGGTGGACAAGGTGTGGCAGGGATTTATGAGTTTTTGAACTAATACAAGTGTTGGGTTGAAAATACTTTGGGGGATATTTAAGCTATACTTATAGTTTAAATATCCCCTCTTTGTTGGTTGATAAATTTCAAAATCCTACATTTGTTTCATTAAGAAGTGTTTTTTTGACACTACTAATTTTCTCTATTTATTCAACCTTTACAATCAGAACTATGAAACAAGTCTTTTTTAAAAAAGCGATGTTATTCTTATTAGTAACATTTGCTTTTTCTATTTCAACATTTGCTCAAGGGCAATTTAGAGTTTTACTTTTTTCTAAAACCGACGGTTTTCACCATGAGTCTATCAATGAGGGTGTAATTGCCATTAAACAACTGGCACAAAGACATACTTTTAGTGTCGATTGGCAAGAAAATGCTTCTGTATTCAACGACAAAAATTTAGAAAAGTATCAAGCAGTTATTTTTCTGAATACTACTGGAAATATTTTGAATGAAGAACAACAAGTCGCTTTTGAAAAATTTATTAAGGCAGGAAAAGGCTTTGTAGGTATTCACAGTGCCACCGATACAGAATACGATTGGCCTTGGTATGGCAAATTGGTCGGAAATTATTTCAAGATTCACCCACAACAACAAACAGCGTATTTGAAAGTAGAAGACAGCAATTTTCCAGGAATGGAGCGTTTCCCTAAAAAATTACTTTGGACAGACGAATGGTACGAATTTAAGACACCTTCGCTTGCAAATGATTTGAAGGTTTTAATTTCGATTGATGAAAAATCTTATAATCCTGCTACTAAATGGGGAGAAAATGAAGGAAAAGGCATGGGTTTCCATCCGATTTCGTGGTACCACAATTATGATGGTGGTCGTGCATTTTATACTGGATTAGGACATATTCCATTGGTTTATAGCGACCAAACCTTCCTTGATCATCTTTATGGCGGTATTTACTGGGCGGCAACTGGTAAAGGAATGTGATTTTAATGGAGAATTGACAAATACTCTTTTCAATTATATTGAAGCCTCTTTTCGACTTGAAAAGAGGCTTTTTTTCTGATTTTCCCGCTCTGACATTAAGATAAAAAGGAATTTTTTTACTTTCTCTTTCGTTGAAAAATAGTACAATTCTCATTTTTCCGAATGACTCAAAAAGAAAAATTACTCCTTTTTATTCTTGCTTGTATTAATTTCACGCATATCATAGATTTTATGATAATGATGCCTCTGGGGCCTCAACTAATGGAGATTTTTGACATTTCTCCTCGTCAATTTGGCTTTGTGGTGTCGGCTTACGGTTTGAGTGCAGGTGTTTCGGGTTTTTTAGCTGCTTTTTTTGTTGATAATTACGACCGCAAGAAAGTGGTACTTTTTGCTTATATAGGTTTTGTAGCTGGTACAATTGCTTGTGCGTTTGCTCCTACTTACGAGATTTTGATTTTGACTCGTACCATTGCTGGTACATTTGGTGGCTTAATTGGAGCCCAAGTAATGTCTATCGTAGCCGATACTTTTGAGTATGAGCGACGTGCAACTGCAATGGGTTTTATTACAACCGCCTTTTCGTTAGCTGCCGTAGTTGGTATTCCTTCGGGACTATTTTTAGCAGCTAAATTTGGTTGGCATTCGCCATTTTTGGTGCTTGGTGGCTTAGGTATCATTGTTATTTTCTTGATTTACAAATACGTTCCGACTTTAGATAAACACCTAAAAAATCGTCAGCCAAAGCAAAGTCCATTTGCTGTAATTACCGATATTACCAAAAACCCTAATCAATTGCGAGCGTTGGGGCTTTCGACCATCATTATGCTTGGTCATTTTAGTATAATTCCTTATATCTCGCCAACTTTGGTGGCAAATGTCGGTTATAGTCAAGACAATATTTTCTTGATTTATTTCGTCGGTGGTTTACTAACAATATTTTCAGCCCCAATGGTCGGAAAATTGGCTGACCGTAAGGGTAAATATCCAGTTTTTGTAATTTTTGCTTTTCTTTCCATGATTCCTATTTTCCTGATAACTAATATGTTTTCGGGCGTTTTGTGGGGCGTTTTGGTTATTGCAGGTATTTTCTTTGTTTTCTCAAATGGTCGTTTGATTCCTACCCAAGCCATTATTTCGAGTGTTGTTACGCCACAACAAAGAGGCAGTTTTATGGCTATAAACTCTTCGGTACAACTTTTTGCTCAAGCAATTGCTACAAATATCGGTGGTTTTATTATTCACAAAAACGCTTCAGGATACCTCGAAAATTATCCTTATGTGGGTTATTTTGCTATAATTATGATATTTTTCAGTATTTTTATAGCCAAAACTGTTAGGCCAATTGCTCAATAGAATAATTTTTAATCAAAATCTATTTATGTTACATCCAATTCTCCAACATAAGCTACCCGAAGTTGTTGCAATTTGTAAGCAACATCGTGTGAAGCAACTCTATGCGTTTGGGTCGGTTTGTACTGATAAATTCGATAGTGAAAGTGATATTGATTTTATAATCTCATTTGATGATTTGTATTTTGATGATTATGCTGATAATTACTTTAGTTTAGAATCACAACTATCCAAAACTTTAGGACGAAACATAGATTTAGTTACTGATAGAACGATACAAAACCCTTTTTTTCGGAAGGTAATTGAAAAAACAAAAACGCCAATCTATGAGTGATGAAGTAAAAAAGTGTCTGCAAGATATTATTGATTCCATTAATTCGATTGATGAATATTTGGGCGAAAATCGTAGTTTTATTTATTACGAACAAAATAAGCAATTGCGACGCTCCGTTGAAAGAGAAATAGAAATTGCGGGTGAAGCAATGAATCGTGTAATAAAATTTGATGAAAATCTCAAAATTGAGAATGGCAAAAATCTAATCAATATGCGTAACCGAATCATTCATGCTTACGATGCCATTGATAATGCCATCATTTGGAATATTGTTCAGTGACATCTCCAACCATTAAAAACTGAACTCCAAAAACTCATGACTAATGAATAAAAATAGCCTCTTATATATTATTTTCTTTACCTTCTCATTCGGTACATTCGCACAAGATTTTAAGGCAGAAATAGAAAAACACCGAGAAGAATACAAATCCGAATTTTTGAAGTCAGCCAATTCTCCTTTGAAACAGGAAGATTTTAAATATTTGCGTTTTTATGAACCCAACGAGAAATTTAAAGTCGAATGTAAATTTGTTCCGACCAAGGGAAAACCGTTCGAATTACCAACTTCGGCAGGAAAGACAAAAACTTATGTAAAGTTTGGATAAGGATAATTTTTTCCCTGCTGATGCTGGCAATGAATATGCCACACCTTACTCGGATTTTCGTCCACCTTTCACCGGAATCTGGCGTGAATACGTCGGTCCTGATACGGCCGTTCCTGCCACCTTAAATTGGGGTGCAACTGAAGTCGGTTGGAAGCCAGCCATCATTCCTATTATCAATGACGATAGGGTAGAGTTTTCTGAGGACATGGTAGTTCAGCTTTGGCAAGAGGCTGGCGATACTGGTTTTATCGGTGTCAATAATACCGCGCACCTCAACATTCTTGCGGATCAGTTTCAAGGCATGCGTGTCAATAATGGTTTTGTTGAAATTGGGGAGCAACCCGCCGGTGCGGCCGATCGAACTTTTAACCCAGCGAATCAAGAGCAAACTGATCCCCCCAACAACACCCTGCCTGGAGCCAATAACACCGTCCACACAACGCTGGTTCAACCTGCGGACGGAAAGGTCATCATTGGTGGTGATTTTACCA
>NZ_JAYWCU010000290.1:0-12880 GCF_043780375.1 Emticicia sp.
TTTCATGAATGGTTCTAATCGTTATGAAGAAGTAGGGTTTTTAAAAGCCAAAGGTGAATTCACCGAAGTTTATATCCAATCTGACTTTTTGTTGATAGAGTAAAACAATAATTTTTTTGGTAAATGTAATCTAAGATAATAAAAAACGCAATTTAGTTTGAGGCTAAATTGCGTTTTTTGTAATAATATAGTAATGAAAAAACTATACCTCCTCAAAAACACCCATTGCACAGAATTTTTCAATGCGAGAATCAATGCGTTCTTGGGCGGTCATTGCTTCTAATGTAGCAATTTCGCTTAAAATTCTATTTTTCAAACGATTTGACATATCATCCCAATCTAACTGAGCTCCACCAAGTGGTTCTTCTATTATTCCGTCAATCAATTTATTTTGAAGCATATCGGGTGCAGTCAATTTTAATGCTTCGGCGGCTTGTTCTTTATAATCCCAACTTCTCCATAAAATAGAAGAACAAGATTCGGGCGAAATTACAGAATACCAAGTATTTTCAAGCATCAAAACTCTATCACCAATCGCAATCCCTAATGCTCCTCCTGATGCACCTTCGCCAATAATGACACATATTACAGGAACTTTCAAAAGCATCATTTCTTTGAGGTTTCTTGCAATTGCTTCACCTTGTCCACGCTCTTCTGCTTCAAGCCCAGGAAATGCACCTGGAGTATCAATCAGAGTAACGATTGGCTTATTGAATTTCTCTGCCAACTTCATCAATCGAAGTGCTTTTCGATAACCTTCAGGGTTGGGCATTCCAAAGTTTCGATATTGACGTTCTTTGGTTTTTCTGCCTTTTTGCTGCCCAATCACCATCACAGTTTGACCATCGATTGTAGCAAAACCACCCACCATTGCAGGGTCATCTCTTACATTACGGTCGCCGTGCAATTCATGAAATTCTGGACAAATACGTTCAATATAATCAAGCGTATATGGTCTGTCAGGATGTCGAGAAAGTTGCACTCTTTGCCAGCGGGTAAGGTTAGCAAAAGTTTCCCTTTTTAAGGTTTCGATGTTATCAGTAAGCGTGCGAGCTGCTACACTAACATCAACATTATTATCGGCGGCAAGCCGCTTCATATCTTCAAGCTTCGATTCAAGCTCGGCAATGGGTCTTTCAAAATCTAAAAGTGTTCTCATAGGTTGTATGAGATTGGAGATTCGATATTGGAGATTCGAGATTGGAATAATTGGTTTTGCAACTTCTAATACCATATTATTTACTTATAAATAGTATAGTTTGCATTTATTCTTAAATCTTATATCTCAAATCTCGAATCTCACATCTCGTATGTTTCTCCTTTATTTGGAATTTCAACTTGGTTATAATCAATCGCTGCAAGGGTATTTTTAAAATTTTGCATTGTATTGAGTTCACCATGTACTAAAAATATCTTCTTTGTTTTAACTTTATCTTGCGATTTTACAAAATCAATCAAATCGTCTAAATCTCCATGACCTGAAAAGACATCAATCTTCTCAATAGTGGCATTTACAGGCAATTTTTCACCATTTATAGTCAATTCTTTTCGTTCACCATTCAATAATTTCCAGCCCAATGTTCCTTCGCTGGCATAGCCAACCATCAAAATTGTGGCATAAGGATTACTGATATTTGCTTGAATGTGGTGTTCAATTCGTCCACCCGTTACCATGCCCGAAGCAGAAATGATAATACAAGGCTCAGAATGATTTGAAACTGCTTTACTTGCCTGATTTGATTCCAAATATACTAAATTTTCAAAATCAAAAAGTGATTCATTTTCATCTCGAAAATCACGTGCAGCTTTATTCATGAGTTTTGCACTTTTCTCGTAAATTCTGGTACTTGCCTTCGCTAATGGACTATCGGTAAATACTTTTATTGGTGTAAAACCTTTTTCGGTATAAAGTTTATTGAGCGTATAAAGCATGGCTTGAGTACGACCGACGCTAAATGACGGAATTATCAAACGCCCTGGAATATCAATACAAGCTCGTTGGATAATTTCTGCTAATAACTCTTCTGGTTTGTTTTCGCTTATATGATGGCGATCTCCATAGGTTGTTTCAGTTATCAAATAATCTACCTGCGGAATTGGCTGCGGGTCGAGCAGTAAAGGGTAATTTTTCCGTCCAATATCGCCTGAAAAACAAAATGTTTTCTTTTCGCCATTTTCCCAAATTTCCAAATAAACATGGGCTGCTCCAAGCAAATGGCCTGCAGGAATAAATGTCAAATATCCATCATCTTTAAACTTAAAACGTTGGTCAAAAGGGATAGGAACAAAGTTTTCAAGAGCATCTTTTACTTGCCTTTCCAGATAAAGTTCTCGTGAATCTACATCTTTCCGTTTTTTTGAGCGTTTTTTACTATCGTGAATCGCCTTAAATTTTCGTTGATTCAACGAAGCAGAATCAAGCAGTAAAATTTCGCCCAAATCCATTGTGGCTTTTGTGCATAGTACTTGTCCTTCAAAACCTTCCTTAAATAAATTCGGTATTTGCCCAGAATGGTCAATATGGGCGTGTGTAAGAATAATTAAATTGATAAGTGATGGGTCGAAAGGAAATATTCCATATTCGGGTTTGGGCTTTTCTTCGTTAAAATCTCTCTCCAAATCGGTACCGCAATCTATCAAAACTCTATATTCGTCGTCAAATTCGAGTAAAAACATACTACCCGATACTTGTCTCGTTGCTCCCCAAAAAGTTAATTTCATACAAAAGTTTTCAAATTATTAAGAATGTTAAAGCAAAAAGGTCTTCGCTTAATATTCATGTTACAAATTACGTAAAGATTTCTTTTTTTAACTAAGGAATTTTTGTTAAAATTGTAAAACAAACGAATTTGCGAATGACGAATAACGATTTACGAATTTGCTAAACTGTTTTTTATCAGTGTTTTATCTTGAAAAATCAATGCTAATTTTCAATAAAGTCCATTTATCAAACTATAAAATAAGCGTTGGTATTTCAAATATTTTATTTCGTAATCGCAATGGCGAACCGTTCGTACATCTGAAATCGTAAATTTCCATGAAACTACTTTTATTTTTCATTTTACAGATTACGACTCCACTCCAACGCCTTCAAAAACTAATTGACAGCGTACAAAATGATAAAGAAGTTCGCACAGGAATTGTAGCTGCTTCTATTCGCTCAACACAAACAGGCGAATATAAAATTCAATACAACGCCCAAAAATCGGTCAATTCTGCCTCTACTTTAAAGCTGGTTTCTACCGCAACTGCGTTGTCAGTATTAAGTCCAACCTATCGTTATCAAACATTTATTGAGTATGATGGTAGTATTATAGATAGTGTTTTACAAGGAAATATCTATGTACGTGGCTCGGGCGACCCATCATTTGGCTCGGCACGAGGTGGTATGAATTTTCAACAAATAACTAACTTTTTTGTTCAAAAAATTAAAGGTTTTGGTATTAAAAAGATTGATGGTTATATTTTTGGCGATGGTACAATCTTTCCAGAAAACACATTGGCTGACTCTTGGATTTGGGGTGACGTAGGAAATTACTATGGTGCAGGAGTGAGTGGTTTGAATGTGAATGAAAACCTTTATCAAGTTTATTTCAAACAAAATAATAATATTGGAAACTACGCACCAATTTCGAGGTTTATGCCCGAATTGCCTAATCTCTTATCAGTCAATAAAGTAACAACCGCCGAGCGAAATTCGGGCGATAATGTAATCATTTATAATACCCCTTTGAGTAATACAATTCTATCTCAGGGAACAATTCCTGCTGGAAATGGCGAATTTTCGGTGAAAGGATCTCTACCTGACCCAGCTTATTTTTTTGCTTATCATCTTCAAAAAAACTTTATAGAATTAGGTGGATACATTGTCAATCCGACAATACCTTTTCAAAATTATAAAACTCAAAATGGCTATTATCCTAAGCAAAGATTTCAGATTTTTGCCTATGATTCACCTTCTATTGCAGCTTTGGTGAAAGAATGTAATTTTCATAGTATAAATCTTTATGCCGATGCTTTGCTAAAAACCGTAGGATATTCCATTTCAAAAGATGCAAGTTTTGAATCTTCTGTAAATGCAGCAAAGCAAATTTGGTCGCAAAAAGGTGTTGATTTGCAAGGCTTTATGATTAGAGATGGTAGCGGACTTTCGCCATCGGGCGTATTGACTGCAAATAATTTGACAGATATTCTTTATACCATGAAAAGCGATTATGCTTTCAATGATTTTTATGCGTCAATTCCCGTTGTAGGGCAAACGGGAACGGTACAAAATTTGGCAAAAGGCTCGAAAGCTGCGGGCAATGTCAGAGCTAAAAGCGGATCAATTAGTAATACAAGAGCTTTTGCAGGATATTTTACGGCATCGAATGGCGAACTGATGTCTTTTTCATTAATTGTTAATCGATATGCCGACGGTGCTGATAGAAAAGTAAGAAAATATTTGGAAGAAATAATGAAATTGATGGTGGAAATCTAATTCTCGCAAACAGAATACTCAATTGCCTCGCCTCTACTTATTTAATATTGAATTTAGCATTCATAATCTGCCCAATTTCAAGGGCTTTATTCTTTACAAATGTGGCTTTTTCTCCTAAAAAAAGTGAATCCGTTGTTAAAAACCATAAAGATAACCATTGTTCGAATCGCTCAGTTGTTAATTTGTGTTTTTCGTTAGTTTGTAAATGTACCCACATCATTCCTCCTGTATAACTTCCAGTCTGAAAAAGCCAATTTTCCCAAAAATTCACGACTCTTGTCAAATGACTTTGCCACTGGTCATGCGGTATTTCAAAAACTAGTGCTAAGTTTGGCTCGTTATGTACTCTTTCGTAAAAATTATTTACCAATAATTCAATATCTTCTCGGTTATGAATATCGTCCATCTATTATTATTTATTATGCAAAAGTACAATTCTACACGCAACAAAAACATAAAATTTTTATTTTAGAAAATAAATGTAAAATATATTTGATATAATGTAAAATATACTTTACATTTGGTGTGTTGTAATTTACATATACTAAAACATAATTTAACTATGGAACCAAGATTCTTATTTCCTCATCGTTACAAATTCATTGGTTGGATACTTGCTATCCCTTGCATTATTTTGGGGTTATTTGTTATTTTCAATGACTTGAGTTTCGATTTTTTTACAGTTCAGTTACCTTTTAAGTATTTTTTCTCAGACACTTTTACGAGTGGGACTGGTACAATCCATGCAACCGACGAGGTTTCGGTTTTGAATTTTACTGATGAAATTGCAGCAATTGGGAGTATAATAGGCTTACTTTTTATAGCATTTTCAAAGGTAAAAGTTGAAGATGAATATGTCTCAAAAATTAGATTAGAATCTCTACAATGGGCGATATATTTTAATTTTGCACTATTAATTTTAGCAACAATGTTTGTTCATGGAATGGCATATTTTCAGGTAATTATTATTAATATGTTCACACCTTTGATATTTTTTGTAATAAGATTTCATTATATACTTTTTGTTAAAAAATAATTATGAAAAATCGAATCAGAATCGAACGGGCGATACTTGACATCACGCAGGCTGATTTAGCCGAGCGAATAAATGTGAGCCGTCAAACAATAAATGCCATCGAAAGCAACAAATATGTGCCTTCAACGGTTTTAGCTATGAAGATTGCTCGATTATTTGGCAAGCAAGTAGAAGAAGTTTTTGAATTAGAAGATAACGATTAGCAGTTACTTTTCGTTAGTTATTTGAAAACCTTCAATAATATTCCCTAAATTTGACTCTAAGAAATATAAATGTAATGAAAAAAGTATTTTTTTACAGTTTTTTGGTCATTCTTGCTTCTTGTATAAGCAATAAAAAAATCCAAAAAGCTCAACGTGAACTGACAAAAACAACATCAAAAGCAACTTCTATACAGCCAGAAGTAGTTGCCAAACCTGCTGTGGTTGCTATTAAAAGTCGTTATTTACTTAAAGATTCATCTTCAGTCAGAATTTACTTAGAATTAGATATCGAAAACCTGAAAACCAACAATGCTTTGACGCAGTTGAAAGAACATTTTCGATTTAGTTGGCTTCTGCAACCAGATTATGGCGTAAGAGACCGCTTAGCTTATGGAAAAATTGAGATTACGGAACAAAATACAATATTGAAGGAAGGTAAAATATTACTTAATTTTGAAATTCCGAGACCTAAAAATACCCCTAAAGGCTTATTACTAACTGAAATTTTTGAAGTAGAAAATAGTAAAAAATCAAATAACGATTTGGCTATTGATTTTAACGGTATTCGGTTGAATGATAGATTTGGCGTGTTTGTTAAAGATTTCTCAATGCCAATTTTCAAAAACTATATAAGTCAAAAAGATACTTTTCAAATAAAAAGTACCATTCCACAGGCAAAAGAATTGTTTTTGATTCGTTATAATAATGAATTCGAACCAGCACAATCGCCAATGGCAACCAGTATCCGACCTGCCATGAAAAGCATGGATGTTAAAGAAATTATTAAAATACAGACAAATACTCCTATTTTACTGCCAAATGAAGGCTTATATTTGGCTGTTGAAGACACCGTTTATATCAAAAATGGATTCGGATTTATGATAGTTGATGAGCGTTTTCCTCGATTCACTCGGCCTGAAAAGTTGGCAAAACCATTGATTTATATTAGTAGTAGTCAAGAAACCAAAACAGTCAATGAAACCAAAGATGCAAAACAGGCATTAGACCGTTATTTTTTGACAGTTACAGGTGGAAATCAGATGGTTTCAAAGAAAATTATCAAAACATATTACCACCGAATTGAAGATGCCAATCGCCTTTTTACGACCTATAAAGAAGGGTGGAAAACAGACAAAGGAATGGTTTATATAGTATTGGGGCCACCCAATAAAGTACAACGTAGCCGCGACCGTGAGGTATGGATGTATGCACAAAGTCAAAATTTTTCAGAAATTATATTTACATTTAATAGAAAACCAAACCAATTTACGGAAAATTATTATGAACTGGTTCGTTACCCCGAATATCAGTCGTATTGGTATCCGTTTGTAGAAGCATGGAGAACAGGAAACGTAGTGGAGTAAATAATCGCCCTTCGGACGATGGAAAACCATCTGGTGGATTTAGAAAGCCAGAAGGCGATAGTAATGGTGGGATGCCACTCGGTGGATTTAAGAAAAAGTATTTTGCCAAACCATTGCCGCCAGGCTTTGAAAAACCGTCGAAAGCCGACATAGTTTTTGGCGTACAATCTGTTTTAGAAACCCTTAAAGGCACAAAAGAAATTGAGAAAATATTACTTCAAAGAGAATTTGGTCATACAGAAGTAGAAAAATTAGCATTTGAACGTAATATTCCTGTGCAGCGAGTGCCACTTGAAAAGCTCAATCGTGTTACGATGAAGGTGCATCAAGGAGTAATTGCTTTTGTTTCGGCAGTAAATTATGCTAAAATCTCTAATGTTGTTGCCGATATTTTTGAAAAAGGAGAGGTGCCATTGATTTTGATTTTAGACCGTATTACTGATATTCGTAACTTTGGAGCAATTGCCCGAACCGCCGAATGTGCAGGCGTAAATGCCATTGTGGTTGCCGCTCGTGGTGCTGCCCAAATCAATGCAGATGCTATGAAAACTTCGTCTGGGGCATTGAACCACTTGCCAGTTTGTCGTGAAAATAGTCTTTGGCAAGTCATTTCTGAACTGCAACAATCTGGTATTCAGATAGTTGCGTGTACTGAAAAAGCTACTGAAAAATTATACAACATAGATTTTAAAGTGCCAACTGCCATTTTGATGGGTTCGGAAGAAGATGGTATTTCTGAAAACCTACTTGAACAAGCCGATTATGCAACCAAAATTCCGATGGCAGGGAAAATTGGTTCATTAAATGTTTCGGTCGCTACTGGAGTAATTTTATATGAAGTTGTAAGACAAAGGCTTTCTTAACTTACATTTCATTTAAAGTATCTTGCAGAAATTCCCTGATAGTCAATAACTTAGCTTTCAGGGAATTTTTGCTTTTATTAATATCAGTTTTATTGTTCAATTTTCTATGAGCTCCTTTGAGTGTCAGATTTCCCTTTGCTTTTTCGTCTATTATTTTGCGTAATTGCTCAATATCCTTAATCGTGATTTTTCTATCACGCCCATGTCGAATGAAATTTAACTTAAATTCTTTCTCATAATAACGAACAGTATGGTCTTCAATGCCCAATATTTCAGCTGCTTCGGAAGTTTTATAAAATAGTTTCATAAAAATAATGAGTGAATTATGTTTTGGTAAATGAGTAATTGTTTTAGTTGATGATTTTTATAAAATTCACGCATTCATAAATCACTCATTTACTCAATATCTTATCTTACCAAAACCTGTCTTTGTTCCAAATCTGCCACTAATTTAGACAATTCTTTGCTTTTTTCATTTACTTTATAAAATACATTACCACGGATATACACTTTTTGAAGTTTTTTTAAACCAAGTAATTTCTCAGGTACTTCCTCAACCTGATTATTTGTAATATCAAATTCTTCTAAATTTTGCAATTCATAAATTTGTTCCGGAAAAACCTTGAAGAGATTATAACCAACATCAAGAAATTTAAGATTTGGCAAATTTGGCAACGAATTCAAGCGATTATGGTGGGCATAAAGCGTTTGTAACTTTGGCATTTTAGCAATTTCAACGGGCAAATTCCAAAGTTGGTTATTCGATAATGCCAAAGTTTTTAGATTAGCTAAACGACAAACTTCTATTGGTAAAAACTGTAAATTGTTGTAATAAAGGTCTAATTCTTCTAAATTATTTAGTTTTCCAATAGATTTTGGCAAAGTACTGGTTCGGACATTATACAAATTCAATGCTTTGAGTCGCTTCATTCTATTAAAATCATTGTCAGTAAATTTTATTGGATTATTTCCAACAAACAAAATCTCTAAACGGCGATTTCTTTTTAAAGACTTGGGCATTTTTGACATTCCTGTATATTGCAAATTCAAATCTTTCAAATGTTTGTTTCGTTTGAAGCCAAAATTTGTATAATCAACATAATTTCCGCTTAAGCTCAAGAATTTCAATTTTTTCAATCCCCAAATCTTACTTGGTACTTGTTCGATATAATTATCCGACAAATCTAATTTCTCTAAATTCTTGAATCTAAGAACTACTTCGGGGAAATTTGTCAAGTATAATTTGTTCAGCATCAAGGTTTTAACGGTATCTGGGTTAGTACAATTTTCAGCCATCTCGATAGTTGAAATATATTTTTTACTCATCTTTTTCTGCCCTTTTCCAAACCCTAAACCAATATAGAAACTATAATTATTCTCTACGCCTTTCAATTGGCATTTATATTTCTTACAAAAATCTTCTGCAACCTCATAAAACACTTTACTCTCTTCGGTATTTAGTGTATCAAATAAAAACTTTTTGCCATTAAACACTCTATTATCAAACGAACTAAATCCATAAACCAAATAATCTACTTCACCATTCTTATTAAAGAATATTTCTATGGGCATATTTTTACTCTCAACTATAGAAATATATTGACTATTTTTTTTAATAGCCGCTTTCATGAAATCATTGTTGATTTTCCGTTCATCTAATGCAAGATTTTGAATTTCATTATTTTTATCTTTTGAACGAGTAGCACTTGGGTATTGCTTTTCTGCTAATGTATTTGATAATATTTCTTTTTCAAACTTATCTCTTTGATAAACTCGCTGTTGTCCAAATGTAGCAATTGAACCTAAAATTAATAATAATAGTAGCTTATTCATATATGCTTAGAGCTTTAGTGATAATGTAGCATAAATATAACTAATTCCTTAGTTAGTTATTTTGTTTATAACAAAATTTATTATTTCAAATAAAAAACTTTGACTGGTATGCAAGCATAATATTTTCATTATTTTTGTTTGTTCTATTCAAATCTTACAAAAAAATGAATTATCAAGATATTATTGTTGAAAGACAAGAGAGTATTGCTATTATTTCTCTCAATCGACCTGCTGCACTAAACGCTCTAAGTCCAAATTTGATTCGTGAACTGAAATTGGCTTTGCAAGAAATAGCTCGAGACAATTCGTGCAAAGTATTGATTGTTAAAGGTGCTGGAAGAGCATTTTCGGCAGGTGTAGATTTAAAAGCTATGAACGAATCGCTCGTTGGTGGACAATTTACAGCCGACGAAATCTTGCAAGATGGCAACCAAATTGCTAAAATTTTACGTACAATGCCTCAACCTGCTATCGCTCTCGTACATGGACATTGCTACACTGGTGCAACCGAATTAATGATGTTTTTTGATTTGATAATTGCGGCCGAAGATGCAAAAATTGGCGATACCCACGCAAAATGGGGGATTTTACCCAAATGGGGAATGTCTCAACGACTACCAAGATTGGTTGGTGTACTTAAAGCTAAAGAAATGTCGTTTACTTGTAAACCTATTACTGGTAAAGAAGCCGAGCGAATCGGACTCGTAAATAGAGCTGTGCCATTGGAAGATTTAGAAAAAACAGGAATGGAAATGGCAAATGAAATTTTGCAAAATTCGGCACAAACGATTGCCGCTTTTAAGCATTTATATAACGAAGGGATGAACACGACTTTGGCAGATGGTTTGAAAATTGAAAGCGAATATTTGATCGAAATTACCGATCGAACGGAGTTTTTGAGAGGATTTGAGAAAAATAAGTAGTTCAATTATAGCGAATAGCATTCCGCACAACAATTCTCAATTAAAGATACTATGTCAAAAATACCTTATAACAAAATAGATAATTACTCAAACAAAATAATTGCTGAACGCCAAAAGTTTGTTTCAGAGCAAACTGGAGCTGATTTGAACCATGTTGCAAAATATTCTTTCGACCCAAATGTTTTACCAGGAAATATTGAAAACTTTGTTGGTGTTGCACAAGTTCCTATCGGTTTGGCAGGTCCGATTAGAGTTTTGGGTGAATATGCACAAGGCGATTTTTATATACCGATGGCAACTACCGAAGGAACTTTGGTGGCAAGTTATAACCGAGGAATGAAACTTTTGAGCGAGTCGGGCGGCGTAACATGCACAATCATGCACGATTCGATGCAAAGAGCACCAGTTTTTGTATTTGAAAATGCTCGATTTTCTCGAAATTTTGGTCAATGGATTGATGCCCATTTTGATGAAATTAAAGTAAAAGCAGAAGAGACAACAAAGTCGGGTAAACTGACTGATATTGAACGATATATAGTAGGAAAACTCCATTGGCTACGTTTTAATTTTACAACTGGCGATGCCGCTGGACAAAATATGGTTACAAAGGCAACGCATCATGCTTGCCATTGGATACTCGAACAAGGCATTGAAGGATTAGAGCATTTTTCGATGGCCGCTAATATGGATACTGACAAAAAGCATTCACACCTCAATACGCTTCAAACTCGTGGAAAAAGAGTAGTTGCTGAAGCTACAATTCCGAAAGATTTGTTGGAAACAATCATGCACACATCGAGCAAAGCTTTGTTCAAACAGCGTCAGTTTTCAAATATGGGTTCGCTTTTGTCAAATTCTTCAAATAATGGAGCTCACTCTGCCAATGGACTGACGGCTATGTTTATAGCCACTGGTCAAGATGTAGCTAATATTGCCGAATCTTCGGCGGCTTTGACTTATAGCGAATTGAAAGATAATGGCGATTATTATATGTCAATTACGATTCCTTCGTTGATAATTGCTACTCATGGCGGAGGAACTGGTTTATCTACACAAAGAGAATGTTTAGAAGTTATGGGTTGTGTTGGAGCAGGAAAAGCTTACAAATTAGCTGAAATAATGGCAGCCGTAGTTTTGGCAGGTGAACTTTCTTTAGCATCTGCCATCGTTGCCAACCAATGGGTAAGCAGCCATGAGGCTTTGGGGAGAAATAGGTGAAAATAATTGAGAATTGATTAAATTTAATCGAAAATAAATCCTGTTAATTTTTAAATCTTTTTAATTGTGTCAAACTCATTTTTAACTCAATCAGGTAAAGCACCGGTAAATGGTATTGAGATATATTATGAGACTTTCGGAAAACCCGAAAATGCTGCCATACTTCTAATTATGGGGCTTGATGCTCAGTGCGTAATCTATGGTGAAGCCCTCATAAAGCCATTAGTTGATGCAGGGTTTTATGTGATTATATTTGACAATCGAGATATTGGACTTTCGACCTGGATGAACGATGGTTGGCATCGAAGTAAACCATACACCCTCGAAGATATGGCAAAAGACAGTGTCGAGTTATTAGATTTTCTTAAAATTTCTCAAGCCCATTTAGTTGGAGTGTCGATGGGTGGTATGATTGCTCAACAAATTGCCATTTCATATCCCAATAAAGTTTTAACGCTGACTTCCATTATGTCGTCGGGTTTTACACTTAATCCAAAAATTGCTAAAAATTTCAAAGAGCGATTTTTACTCCATTTATTGCCTTTCTTCATTAAAAGGTTTTATATAAAAAATAAATATACTGAACATAAAATATCAGTAAATAACTACCTATTAACTTATCGCATGTTGCGAGGAACTCGTTTTCCTTTTGATGAGAATTATTTTAAAACAGTTTTTACAGAAAGTATTGAAGTTAGAAAAGGACAAAATCCACGAGCGAGGTATCAACAATTTTGTGCAATTGTAGCCTCGGGTTCTCGTTTAAAAAAACTCAATTTAATAAAAGCCCCAACTTTAGTAATACATGGAACTGACGACCCACTTGTTAATCAAAAACATGCCGAAATTTACGCTCCTCTAATTCCAAATGCTAAATTAGTTATTATTGAAGGAATGGGGCATGAATTGCCGAAAGGTGCTTTGAGCAAGATTTTACCTGAAATTATTAGTCATGTAATG
>NZ_JAYWCU010000291.1:0-6346 GCF_043780375.1 Emticicia sp.
TTACGGTTGCCAGCAAAACTTTTCCTGCACTCGACGATATTTCGGCTTCGCCTTCAACGTGGTTTTTCAATTTTTCCTCCTCAATAAATGGCAATAAATATGCTACTGCTTTTTTCATTACTCTTGCCGATTTTACTACTTGCGGTAAAAACATTTTGCCCTCACCAAACAAATCACCGACGATATTCATTCCATCCATCAGTGGTCCCTCAATAACGTGCAATGGTTTCTCCACTTTTTGACGAGCTTCCTCTACATCTTCATCAATAAATTCGGTCAAACCTTTGATTAAAGCATGAGCCAATCGTTTTTCAACTGGTTGCTCTCGCCAAGCATTATCAACAACTTGTTCTTTTCCTTTCGACTTTACGGTTTCGGCAAAAATTACCAAACGCTCGGTTGCATCTTCACGACGGTTCAACAAAACATCTTCGCAAAGCTCAAGCAAATCTTTTGGAATATCATCATAAACGCCCAATTGACCTGCATTTACAATTCCCATGTCCATTCCTGCCTTGATTGCGTGATACAAAAACACCGTGTGCATCGCTTCACGAACTGGCTCATTTCCTCTAAAACTGAACGAAATATTAGAAACTCCACCCGAAACTTTGGCGTAAGGAAGATTTTCTTTTATCCAACGAGTAGCATTAATAAAATCAACGGCATAATTATTATGTTCTTCCAAACCAGTTGCAACTGTCAAGATATTTGGGTCGAAAATAATATCTTGTGGTAGAAAATTAACTTCATTGACCAAAATATCGTAAGCTCTTTTACAAATTTCGATACGTCGCTCGTAAGAATCAGCTTGTCCTGCTTCATCAAAAGCCATTACGACTGTTGATGCACCATAACGTTTTACTTTTTGAGCCAATTCTATAAATTTAGCTTCACCTTCTTTCAATGAAATCGAGTTTACGATTGATTTTCCTTGCACACATTTCAAACCAGCTTCAATAACTTCCCATTTCGAGGAATCAATCATCAAAGGCAATCTTGAAATATCGGGTTCGGCAGCAATCAAATTCAAAAAAGTTGTCATTGCTTCTACCCCATCAATCATACCTTCGTCAAGGTTTACGTCGATGATTTGAGCTCCATTTTCCGCCTGATTTCTTGCAACCGATAGGGCGTCATCGTATTTTCCTTCACGAATCAAACGAGCAAAAGCCTTCGAGCCAGTTACATTACAACGCTCGCCCACATTTATAAAATTAGTTTCCTTTGTCATTTTCAAAGGCTCTAATCCTGATACTTTTTGAATCGGCTCAAAAGTTGGAATAACACGTGGTTTATACTTTGCCGAAACTTCGGCAATGGCTTTGATGTGGGCTGGCGTTGTTCCGCAACAGCCACCAATGATATTCATAAAGCCATTTTGTAAGAAATCTTCGACAATCACCGCCATTTCTTCTGGCGATTGGTCATATTCTCCCATTTCGTTTGGCAAACCCGCATTTGGGTGAGCCGACACCATAAATGGAGCTTCATTGGCTAAAATCTGAATATACGGACGCATTAAATCAGCTCCTAAAGCACAGTTCAAGCCAATTGACAATAAATCTATGTGAGAAACCGAAGTTAAAAAAGCTTCAGTGGTTTGTCCAGAAAGGGTTCGTCCAGAAGCATCGGTGATTGTTCCCGAAACCATTACTGGAATGTTATTTTCAACGAAACTCAGCAAATCTTCTCTTGTCTGCTTTGCCATCGAGGTGCTTTTCAATGGTTTAACGGTGTTATTTCTTACATCAAAAGCAAACAAATCAATCGCAAAAAGAGCTGCTTTTGCATTGAGGGTATCGAAAATTGTTTCTACTAATAATAAGTCTGCACCACCATCGATCAAACCTTGAATTTGCTCATAATAGGCTTCAACTAATCCATCAAAAGTTATGGCACGAAAACCTGGGTCATTAACATCGGGCGACAATGATAATGTTCGATTCGTTGGTCCAATTGAACCCGCCACAAAACGAGGACGGTCAGGGTTTTTAGCGGTAAATTCATCGGCAACTTCACGAGCAATTTTGGCTGATTGATAATTCAATTCATACACATATTCTTCCATGTGATAATCTGCCATAGCGATTGATGTTCCCGAAAAAGTATTCGTTTCGGCAATATCAGCCCCAGCTTCAAAATATTTCGCATGAATCTCCTTAATAACCTCTGGTTTCGTGATAGAAAGCATATCGTTATTACCTTTTACTTCATGCGGAAAATCTTCGAATCGCTCGCCTCGATAATCAGCATCGGATAATTTATATTCTTGAATCAACGAACCCATTGCACCATCAAGTACAAGTATTCTTTGTTTTAGTATTTCTCGGATGTTAGCCACTTTTATCTTATTTTCGATTAAAAAAAGTATTCGCAATTTGAAAAATTGCATTACAGAAGAATAACAAAATTTATCTTACAAAAGTACGATTTAAAGATTGATTTTTTAAATAAATTAGAAAAATTAGATAAATTATCTAAAATTCAATTGTTTACTACAGTTTTTATTTTTAATTTTGATAAAAATATTTGATAAAAACGACATTTTATCTATGCAAAAATTAGACATTACCGACCGTGAAATCTTGAAGTCGCTTCAAGAAAACGCTCACTTGACAACTAAAGAATTAGCTTCTCGATTGAATCTTTCACCAACACCGGTCTATGAACGAGTACGTAGATTAGAAAACGAAGGCGTAATTAAAAAATATGTAGCCGTTATTGACCGTGAAAAAGTGGGTAAAGACCTAATGGTTTTTTGTAATATTAGGCTGAAAGAACATGCCCAAGAGGCAGGAAAAAAGTTTGTGTTGGAAATCGTGAAATTAAATGAAGTAATTGAATGCCACAATATTTCGGGCGAATACGATTTTATGCTGAAAGTTGTAGTTGAAGATATGCGTGAATACCAAAGTTTTTTGATGAATAAATTGGCATCTCTCGAAAATATTGGAAGTACACATAGCACATTCGTGATGAGCGAGATTAAAAATGAAACAAAATTGGAGATATAAATTTGAGATTCTGGATATGAGATTCTGGATATGAGATTCGAGAAAAATTTTAAGAAAAAAAATCTCGAATCCCATATCTCAAATTCCATATCTAAATTATAAATCAAACTTAATCCCTTGAGCAAGAGGCAACTGTGTGCTATAATTAATTGTATTTGTTTGTCTTCTCATATAGTTTCTCCATGCGTCCGAGCCACTTTCACGACCGCCACCTGTTTCTTTTTCTCCGCCAAAAGCTCCACCAATTTCCGCTCCTGAAGTTCCAATATTGACATTGGCAATGCCACAGTCCGAACCAGCATAAGATAAAAACTGCTCAGCTTCACGCATATTCAGCGTAAATATAGATGATGAAAGTCCTTGTGGAACAGCATTTTGTAATTCAATGGCTTCATCAAGGGTTTTAAATTTCATTAAATATAAAATTGGTGCAAATGTTTCGTGGCAAACCGTTGGTGTTTGGCTGTCAACTTCAACGATTGTTGGTTTTACATAACAACCCGATTCATACCCTTGGCCTGATAAAATTTCATTGCCATAAAGCACTTTTCCACCTTCATTTTGGATATTAGCAATGGCAATTTTATAATTATTTACCGCATCTACATCAATCAAAGGTCCAACGTGGTTGTTCACGTCTAAAGGGTCGCCGATTCGTAATTGGGCGTAGATTTTTACTAAGCGATTTTTTACTTCTGCGTACAAACTTTCATGTAAAAATAATCGGCGAGTTGTTGTGCAACGCTGACCAGCCGTACCAACTGCACCAAAAACAACCGCAGGGATAACTACTTCTAAATCAGCATTTTGTGTTACGATTATGGCATTATTTCCGCCTAATTCTAATAAACTTTTTCCGAAGCGAGCCGCTACTGCTTGACCAACGGCTTTGCCCATACGAGTTGAGCCAGTTGCTGAAATCAAGGCTACGTTTTTATCATTCGAAAGCCATTCACCTACATTTCTATCTCCAATGACGAGATTCGAAACACCTTCAGGAATATCGTTTTTGCGTAAAACTTCTTGAATAATATTTTGACAAGCAATAGCGGTTAAAGGTGTTTTTTCGGATGGTTTCCAGATGCAAACATCACCACAAATCCAGGCCAACATTGTATTCCAAGACCAAACCGCCACTGGAAAATTGAATGCTGAAATAATACCTACAATTCCGAGAGGATGCCATTGCTCATACATTCGGTGCTGCGGACGCTCAGAGTGCATCGTTAGTCCATATAATTGGCGAGACAGACCAACCGCAAAATCGCAAATATCAATCATTTCTTGTACTTCTCCCCAGCCTTCTTGCAGACTTTTGCCCATTTCGTAGCTGACTAAACGCCCCAAAGCATCTTTATTTTCACGTAAAGCATCGCCCATTTGTCGCACAATTTCACCACGTTTTGGAGCAGGAACAGTACGCCAAACTTTGAAAGCTTCTTTGGCTTTTTCAATGACTTTATAGTAATCTGCATTATTTGCCTGACGAACTTCTCCAATCAATTGTCCATCCACAGGTGAATACGAACTTAAAACTTTTCCGCCACCTGCCCAACTTTCAAGTCCAGTACTAATTCCGTTATTGAGTGATTCTATTTTAAGTGTTTTTAATACTTGTTTCATGCGTTTTGTTGTTTTTGGAAGTGTTTTTACTCATTCTATGTCAAATAATTCAGCAGGATTTAGCTTATATTGCAGCATATTAGCTGTATTTCTGCCACCATCACCACCTTTTCTTTGCATCGTGATTTTGCCGATTTTGAAATTACCTCTTTCTGTCATTTCTACAATGCCATTACCAAAATAGTTCAGACAAAAATTCATTGGCTTTAAAATCCATATTGAATCTGACTTCGTTTTTTGTGTAACTAGCATCCATTCTGCTGCAAATTGACCTCTTCCTTTTAAAATATCCGAAACAATGAAGGATTGATTATTATTTAGCCACAACAAAATGTCACTTTGTTCTTTTTCTGAAAACTCGTTAGCAAACATTCGTCTTTTATCTTTTGGAGCAAGAATATTGGGTTTTATTTCGCCTGTATATCTTTTTAAAATAGTTGAAATATCAACTGGAATATTCCACATTTCTACATATTTATCTACCCACCTTTTATCTATTTGATTAAATCCTTTGGGGTTACTCACTAATTTCACCTGCAAATTTTGTGCATCAATCGCTTCTTTTAACTTCACAGTTATATGAACTTGAATATCAGTTTTAAATCCACTCAATTTTAAAGCCTTCACATATTCTATTTTTAGCAAGTCATATTCCATTATCAAAAGCCACTTTTGTGCATCCTCATCAATATTCCAATTGTAAATTTATTCACAATATCATCTTCATTCAAAAAACCATTTTTAGCTGTTTGAGAACCTTTTAATTGCTCTTTATTCATTTTTGCTCAATATTTTTTGTATTTCAATGAAAATTTCTGCAAAACATTAACAGAAACACTGTTTCCAAACTGTTTGTATGCTTGCGAATTTGACTTATTTAAAATGAACGTCTCAGGGAAACCTTGAACTCTGGCACATTCTCTTGGTGATAATTTTCTGATTTTACCAGTCACCAAATATAAACCTGTTTTTGAACCAATTCCACCACCCAAAGCAGAAAGCGTAATAGCATGACCACGAAGATGATAGATTCTTTCGCCCTGCCCGCCTTTTTTAACTCTTCCTATTTGAATAGGTTTATGAAAATTAATTTTACCAAATAGTGTGTCTTGCAAAGTATAATTTTTATAAATTTCAATGTCATTTCTCTCAATAATCTTTACATTTGTAGGGTTTTCTTCTTAAATATCTTCCACACAAGTAGATTCATTGGATGGTATAGGAAAAGAGAATTTTTCAGAATTAATGTCAGCATTAAACGCAACTATATAAATTCTTTCTCTGTTTTGAGGTAAACCAAAATTACTTGAATTCAAGACTTTTGTAAAAACACGATAATTGAGATTTTCTAATGTTTCTATTATAGCGGACAGTGTTCTTCCATCATCATGTTTTGCTAAATTCTTAACGTTTTCTAAAAAAAGCACTTTGGGTTTGTGATGGTTTACAATTCTTGCAATATCAAAAAAAAGAGTCCCTCTAATATCATCAAAACCTTTTTGTTTCCCCGAAATTGAAAAATGCTTGACAAGGAAATCCTCCACATAAAATATCATGTTTGGGTATTTGTTTCTCATCAATTATGGTTATATCTCCGTCAGGTTTAAAGCCAAAATTATCTTCATAAGTTTCGGAAGCATATTTATCCCATTCCGAAGCAAAAACACATTTTGCACCAAATGAAGATAAAGCAATATGAAACCCTC
>NZ_JAYWCU010000292.1:0-16516 GCF_043780375.1 Emticicia sp.
CACAACTTGGGGGCTAATATTTGTTTGTTTGGTTATTTTCTACGGAATTGTTATTAGATTAATTCGTAATGTTGTAGCAAAATAAATGCAAAAACGTATTTCATACGTTCTGTGTGTAGATGGTTCTCGACGTAGTCGTCCCTACATTTAAAAATCTAATTCTTGATAAAGTTTAACTGTTTCCATCGCTTCTTTTACATCATGAACACGCAAAATATTTGCTCCCTGCATCAGGGCAAACATATTTAGGGCTGTTGTACCATTCAAGGCCTCATTTGCAGTGACATTGAGCGTACGCCAAATCATTGATTTTCTTGAAATTCCAACCAAAAATGGCAATTCCATTATCTGAAAAGCAGTCAAATTTCGCATCATTTCAAAACCTTGCTTGCCGTTTTTGGCAAAGCCAAAACCTGGGTCTATGATAATATCTTTCACGCCCAATTGTCGTAATTGATAAACTTTTTGCTGCAATTCTGTAATCACATCTAGCGTAATATCTTTATAATCATTGAGTTGGTTCATCGTTTCAGGATTTCCTCGGCTGTGCATCAAAATATATGGAACATTCAAGTCTGCCACCGTTTGAAACATTTTTTCGTCCAAATTTCCGCCTGAAATATCGTTTATAATATTTGCACCCACTTCTATTGATTTGCGAGCAACTTCACTTCTAAAAGTATCTACCGAAATAGCTATTTCTGGAAAATTTTTGCAAATAATTTCAATTACCGGCAAAACCCTATCTAATTCTTCGGTTACACTAATATCAATTGCATGAGGTCGAGTCGAATAGCCCCCAATATCAATAAAGGTTGCTCCTTGCTCAATCATTCCACCTGCTTTATCTACAATTGCTTCATTAATATATAAATACCTACTTTTCTCAAAAAAAGAATCGGGTGTAACATTCAAAATTCCCATCACTTTTGGTGTGGAAAAATCAATCAAGCGACCGTTTATATTAATACTTTTCAATGTCATTTGCTATTGGAAGCTAAGTTTTATAATTTTGCAATAATAAATGCCTTTAGCTTTTGGCAATTAGCTTTCAGCCTTCAAATCACAGTTATTTTTTTTTAAATTTATAGTTTTTGCTATTATTTTTATAAAATTCGCTTCTTATATATTTTAAATAAAAGCTTTTAGCTAAATGCTAACAGCCAATCAACATGAACAATACAGAAATCGAATACAAACATATAATCAAGATTTGTCAAGAATTATTCGAGAAAAAGAACAAAGATTATGGCACTTCTTGGCGAATTCTACGTTTGCCGAGCATTACCGACCAAATTTTTATTAAAGCCCAACGTATCCGTACTATTCAAGACAATGGTTTTAGTCGAGTAGATGAAGGTGTAATACCCGAATTTATAGGAATCATCAATTATTGTGTAATGGCATTGATTCAAGCCGAATTGATAGATAATAACGAACTGGAAATACCATTTACTCAACTTCAAGAAATGTATAACAAACAAATTTCGGAAGTAATGGAATTACTTTTCAACAAAAATCACGATTATGGCGAGGCCTGGCGAGATATGCGAGTGAGTTCGATGACTGATATTATTTTGATGAAACTGTTCAGAATCAAGCAAATTGAAGATAATCAAGGCAAAACTATTGTTTCGGAAGGTATCAAGTCGGGGTATCAAGATATTATTAATTATGCTGTTTTTTGCATGATAAAATTAGGACAAGCACAAGGGCAACAGTAAACAGTTATAAGGCAACAACTCAGACTTTTATTTAACGAAATTTTTAGGGTAATTTATAAAAATTGCAAAAAACAATAATCACAACGGGCGAAGTTACGCATCACTCAAACGCAAATCACTTAATCGAACATGAAACTATTTTTCCAAATTGCCCGTATCATTGTCGGCATAATTTTTATTTTTTCTGGCTTTGTGAAAGTTGTTGACCCTGTTGGAACGGGCATCAAACTTGAAGAGTATTTTGAAGTATTTTCGCAAGATTTACCCACATTACAAGGCTTTTTCATGTTTTTTGCTCATAATTCGCTTACCTTGTCATTAATTTTCTGTGCATTAGAAGTTATTTTGGGAGTTGCTACCCTCCTATCCTATCGCATGAAAATTACATCTTGGCTTTTGCTGGGAATCATCGTTTTCTTTACATTCTTGACCTTCTATTCAGCCTATTATAATAAAGTTACCGACTGCGGATGTTTTGGAGATTTCTTAAAACTCAAACCGTGGACTTCTTTCGAAAAAGACATTTTCTTGACAATTTTAATAGTAATTATTTTTATTTATAGAAATAAATATGCTAATTCTGGTCAAAATTTAGTGATGTTTGCCACCACCATACTTTCTTTTGGTATTGGCATTTATGCGATTCGCTACCTTCCTCCAATTGATTTTTTACCTTATGCCATCGGAAAAAGTATTCCTGAGCAGATGAAACCTACTGGTGTAAAACCTGTCATGGAGTTTACTTTTTTAAATAAAAAAACGAAAGAAGAAATAATTGCCAAAGAGTTTTTAATGGACACATTGACCTATAAATATGTATCAATGGTTACGTTGAATGAAGACAAATTGAAGCCAAAAATAACCGATTATTCAATCAGTGACCCACAAGGAAACAATTATACTGATTCTACTTTTACAGGAAATAAACTTTTAATAATTTTAAAAAGCGTTGAAGGCATTGATAATGAGCAACTTACGCAATTAAAGTCATTGATTGGTGATTCAGAAAAAAATGGCATTACACCCATGATTTTGACATCAGTGATTCAGGCTAATTATCAGAAGTTTAGTGAGACAAATGGCATTAAAACCCCTTATTTCTCGGCCGATGCAACGGTATTAAAAACAATGGCACGAACAAATCCTTGTGTGATTTTGTTACAAAATGGTGTGGTAAAGGGAAAATGGGGAAACCACAGTATTCCAAACATAGAAACTTTAGCTGAGAAACTAAAATAAAATACATTTAATCCGAAGAATGACTACAAATATTTTTCTAATTGGAATGCCTTCCTCTGGAAAAAGTACGCTCGGGCGGCAATTGGCAAAAAGTCTTGGTTATGAATTTATTGACTTAGATAGCCGCATCGAGACAACAGAAGGAAAGAAAATAGCAGAAATTTTTGCTCTAAACGGAGAAGAATATTTTCGTAAAGTAGAAAATGAGCAACTAAAAAAAATACTAATGGACAGTAAACTTATTGTTGCCACAGGTGGAGGTGTACCATGTTTTTATGATGGCATGGAATATATCAAAAACAATGGTATTAGTATTTTTCTTGATGTAAAACCTTTTATGTTGGTTGAACGAATGAAAGTTTCTAAAAAAAATGAGCGTCCATTATTTGATTTAGAAAGCAAAAATCTCTTAGAGCAAATCACAGAAAAATACAATGATAGACTAAAATATTATCAGCAAGCAGATATTACGATTGAAGGTGATACTGACCCCGAAAGTATTCTTTGGATTATTGATGCTGAGTTTGCGAGGAAATAAGAAAGTCAATAGACTTTAGAAGTTGTTTAAGTTTTTTGATTTAGGCCTAAAATGCACCTTTTTAACTTACTCTTCGTTCAAAAAAGGTTCATTTCGCTCGAAAAATTTTATTTTCCAACCTTGAATAAGTCAAAAAAAACATCATTTTTACCAACAAAAAAAGCATAAACAACCTCGTTGATAGTTAATAAAAAAGCATCCGAAAATTAAAAAATTTCAGATGCTTTTTTATTGTATAACTCGAAACACGATCGACTAAAAGAATGTGCCAACCGAAATCACAAAACTTGTTTGATTATTTGATAAATTTGCTGAAGCATAGTTTGAAGTATTTGCCAACTCATAAGGTGTATATGCACTTGTGAATTTATTATAAACACCTGCTAAATCAACAAAGAATTTTGACGAACGATAGCCCACTCCACCCGAAAACAGCATCTGAGAACGGTCTAAGTTGTCAACTTTTTGTTTATATGGATCAGGCATGAATTTAACACCTGCACGCAAACGAATATTTTCAATACGATATTCTGCACCAGCTTTCAAGTTTACTGCATCTTTATAATAGCTTTGAATCAATCGCTTTTGGCCTGCACCCCATGAGTTATCTTCAGGGTCTTTGATGCCCATATTTCTATAACCAACATATTCGGCATCGGCAGTAATAAAACCTTTTTTACTTGGCAAAAAGAAAGTTGCTCCTCCACTCGCTCTAAGTGGTGTTGTTAGTGAATAAGTGAATACGTTTTCGTCGGTCATTACTGTTTTATAGTCGGTGGTAAACGTATTTGGCTTTTGATCAACAGTAATACTTGAATTATATATTTCATTCAAAGTAATCCAAGTGGGCGATGTAACATTTGCTCCGAGGCTAATATTATCCGAAACTTTTACGATTGCACCCGCCGAAAGATTGATACCACCACCCCGAGTGTATAAATCATCATTTAATTGAAAGCCGTTAAATATTTTTCCAGTTGGAAACTGTTCAGCATGATTTCCCAAATATTCATAATTCATTCTTACGAACCCAACTGAAAAACCAAGATAGGTTTTATCATTGAAATTTGCACCATAACCTACATTCCATTGGCTAACCGCACCAGTACTCGAATTTCTGCCTGTTTGATTGACTGGTAAGCTTTTTTCAATTTTGGTATATGGAGCTTTACTTCCTGAAACTGGGTCAATCATAAATGCTTGATAATACATTGCTGTTGAAGTTGAAGCACTTCCTGTATTGGTGTTGAATTCACCATCTAAAGTCCCCGAATCAACACCACGACGAGTAGCTTTTTCAGCAAAATAATCCATCATTGAGCTTTTCTTGTTTTGTCCAGCATAATTAAAATCAGACAAAAGATTTACTTGTTTTGAATAAGTTATTGCCAATGAAGAACGTTTTTTGCGAGTTCCATTTCCTCCACTACTCAAAATTAGTCCTAATTGACCAATATTCGCATTGGAAGTACTCGATTGAGTAGTTGAACCAATATAAGAAGAGGCGGTTTTCAATGAATTAAAAATGGGCGTTATGCTCAATTCTGAGCGATTGTAAAAACCCAATCCTGCAGGATTTGTGTAGGCATTAGTTGCATCTCCTCCTAGTGCCGAATATCCGCCACCCATAGCTTGCATACGTGCCGAGCCAGATATTTTGTTTTGAGAATATCGAAATGCATCTTCACCATAAAAATGCCCGCCTAAACTTAATTGTGCGTTTGCTCCAATTCCACCCAGAACAAAAGCACTTGCTATCAAAATTCGTGTGATTTTCATTTTAATTTACTATTTTTTTGAAGAATTAAAAACCAGACTTTAAATTTATTTTGAATGATAGATTTTTCTATAAATATATATAAAACAAAATTCTTTTTACGTCTAAAATCTTTAGTCGAGATACTTCATATTATTGTTATTTTTAAGCAAATTTCTGTTTTTTTACATAGAAACCTCGCCAAACGCTATGATTCAGCGAGGTTTCAAAATTTTATTATTACTATTTCTCTTTACGAGCATGAACAATTCTTGAATCTATTTAAATAGTAATCTTACTGAATTATCTTGGTCCACGGCTACTTCCGCCACCCGAAGATGAACTTCCAGACGAAGAACTTCCCGATGATGAACTTCCAGACGAAGAACTTCCCGATGATGAACTTGATGAAGGAGTATATGATGGGCTTGAAGAACCTCTTGAAAAATTATCAGATGATGAACTTCTTGGTTGTGTATTTCCACTACCATTTGAGTAATTATCAGAGCGACCAGAGCTTGAACTTCCCGATGGACGGCTATTATTATATCCCCCAGCATTTGAATTAGAGTTACTACTTCCACCTTCAGTGTTTCCATTTCTACGTGGGCGAGCATAGTAATCGTCGTTTGTTCTACTTGAACTTCCTTGTGTTCCTACATTTCTGCTGCCATTATTATTATATGTGTCTGAACCTGTCCAACTTCCATTTCTTCTTGGTGTAGCATAAGTATCAGTTGAACCTGTGGTTGTTCTGCCAGTATTGGTACCATTGTAAGTACGGGCATTACCATTATTATTCAAACCATCATTTCTTGCTCCTGCATTCGTAAACCCTTTGTTGTATATACTTGAACCGCTGCCCCCATCACGTGGACCATAAGTACGATTTTTAGCAGCCACACCCGATACACCTGAAGTGACATTATTAGAATAATAGTTATTACCGTAGTATCCACTGCCAAATCCGCCATAACGATATGGGTCGTAGTAGCCATAAATAGGGCTATTGAAAGAATTATAAGGATTATAAAATGAGTTAAAGGGACTGTAGAAAGAACTATAAGGGCTAAAAAATGAATTATACCCATACATACTTCCTAAACCGAAGCCCATTCCAAATCCAGAGCCATAACTCCCCCAACTATTTCCAAAACCATTGCCAAAACCACCAAAACCATTGCCATAAGAGTTATAGCCAAATGGATTATTATAACCATATCTGTTGAAGGGACTTGACCAACCATTTGGCTGACTCCAAGCATAATCGTTCCAACCAGATTGATAGCCATTAGAGAAACCAGAAGCGTAACCAGTTCCGCCATTATTATTGCGATAAACTTTGCGAGAGTTTACATAGTCTTCATCATAATATTCATCATTGCCGCTAACTCCTTGTTGGGTCGGCTCTTCTGCTTGATATCGCTGATTTTCTGCATAATCTGGGTTTTGATATCTATTTGCTTGAGGCTTATATACTACTTGTGGAGCATCGGCTGATGAGCCATAAGTATCGTCATATTCACCTTTGGTAGCTATCTGTTTTTGACTACAACCCCATGTACCCAAAAGCACTGCCATTGATAGATACCTGAAAGATTTGAGAGTATTCATTGTATTAATTATTAAATGTGGTTAAAACCAATAATCTATGTATATGATGCGAATGAAAAAGAAAAGGTTGTATGATGAAAAAAAATATTTTTATTACTCAACCGATTCCAACAACAAGCCTTTGCAATATTTACGACAATTCGACAAATATGGTCTGAAAAGTAACATATTCTTTACAAATTTAATATAAAAACCTATCTTTGCAATCTCTTTCAAAGATTAAAATTGGCATTAAAACTTAATTAAAGTAATGTTCAATTGTTCTTTTCTAAGAATATAACGAAAGTTATAGGCGTAAAATTCAAATTATTTAATTTATCATAAGAATATTGAAAGAAAATGGATACGATTGTACAACAACAAGCTTATCTATTCATCATTCATCATTCATAATTAATCGTTATAAATGAGTAAGGGTCTTCCAAAACGTAGTGAAAATTATTCGGAGTGGTACAACGAACTGGTCAAACGTGCTGATTTGGCTGAAAATTCTGCTGTGCGTGGTTGCATGGTAATCAAACCTTATGGTTATTCGATTTGGGAAAAAATGCAACGTGCTTTAGACGATATGTTTAAAGAAACAGGGCATACAAATGCTTATTTTCCGCTATTTGTGCCAAAAAGTTTATTTGAAGCAGAAGAAAAAAACGCCGAAGGTTTTGCAAAAGAATGTGCAGTTGTGACGCATTATCGCCTAAAAGCAAATCCTGACAAACCAGGAACTTTGATGGTAGACCCCGAAGCAAAATTAGAGGAAGAATTGGTGGTTAGACCAACGAGTGAAGCAATCATTTGGAGTACCTACAAAAACTGGATTCAGTCGTACCGAGATTTGCCAATCTTGATTAATCAATGGGCAAATGTAGTACGTTGGGAAATGCGTACAAGGATGTTTTTGCGAACTACGGAGTTTTTATGGCAAGAAGGACATACAGCTCACGCTACTGAAAAAGAAGCAATGGACGAAACTAAACAAATGTTGGAAGTATATGCCAAATTTGCTGAAGAATGGATGTCGGTTCCCGTACTAAAAGGTTTCAAAACTGCAAACGAACGTTTTGCGGGTGCAGAAGAAACACTCTGTATTGAGGCAATGATGCAAGATGGAAAAGCATTACAAGCAGGAACTTCTCACTTTTTAGGACAAAATTTCGCCAAAGCATTTGATGTAAAATTTCAATCGAAAGAAGGGAAATTAGACTATGTTTGGGGAACTTCATGGGGAGCAAGTACACGATTGATGGGTGCTTTAATTATGGCTCATTCTGACGATTTAGGCTTGGTACTTCCACCAAAATTAGCTCCAATTCATGTGGTTATTGTACCAATATATAAAGGAGATGAAGATTTAGATGCGATAAAGGCTGTAATTATGCCCATCGTAAAAGAATTAAAATCTTATGGAATCACTGTAAAATTTGATGATAATGACGCTTATCGCCCAGGATGGAAATTTGCAGAATATGAGTTGAAAGGTGTTCCTATCAGAATGGCAATTGGTATGCGTGATTTACAAAGTGGACAAATTGAAGTAGCTCGTCGTGATACTTTGACTAAAGAAATTCGCCCGATTGAAGGAATTGCAACCTATCTTAAAGATTTATTGAACGAAATTCAAGAAGCAATTTATCAAAAAGCATTGAATTTCCGCCAAGAAAATACATTCAAAATTGATACTTGGTCGTCGTTTCAAGAACAAATCGAAAAAGGTGGGTTTTTGCTTTGTCACTGGGACGGAAGTTCGGAAACTGAAGAAAAAATTAAAGAATTAACAAAAGCAACGATTCGTTGTATTCCTTTAGATGCAATTGAGGAGGCTGGTGTTTGTGTCTATTCAGGAAATTCTTCTACAAAACGAGTAGTTTTTGCGAGAGCTTATTAAGCTTAGAAATGTTTTTCTCGAATCCTAAATAAAAAAACAACAAACATAAATAGAAATAATGGTAAAATCAGGCGATAATGTAGCGGTACATTATAAAGGAACGCTAACCAATGGTACGGTGTTCGACAGTTCAGAAGGGCGTGACCCTCTGCAGTTTCAAGTGGGTAGCGGCATGGTTATCGCAGGATTTGATTCGGGCGTAACAGGCATGACTATTGGTGAGATAAAAACAGTGTTTATTCCAGTAGATGAAGCCTATGGCCCTGCTGAAGAAAATATGCTTTTTACATTCAATCGCTTGGATATTCCTGATGATATTCCTTTAGAGGTTGGCGGAACAATAAATATGCACAACGGACAGCAAGAAATGCCAGTAATTGTACGTGAAGTTACCGCAACTAAAGTTATCCTCGATGGAAATCACCCTTTGGCTGGTCAAGATTTAATTTTTGAAATTGAGTTGGTTGACGTAAAATAGTCTTCTGAGTTCAGTCATCTTGCGTTCGCAAAGGATTGTCAAAGTCGAAAAAAACATAAAAAAGGCGATGCTTGTTTGCATCGCCTTTAAAAGTATATTCATTTTAGCTTACTTAGCGTAAGAAACGCTTCGCATTTCTCTGATAACAGTTACTTTGATTTGTCCTGGATATTGCATTTCTTTTTCAATTTTTTGAGAAATATCAAAAGACAATTTACTTGCAATTTCGTCAGTTACATTTTCAGAATCTACAATTACACGCAATTCACGCCCTGCTTGAATAGCATAACATTTTTCTACACCATTATGGGCAAGAGCCAATGCCTCTAAATCACGCAAACGTTGTACATAAGATTCCATCATTTCACGTCTTGCACCAGGGCGAGAACCTGAGATTGAGTCACAAATTTGAATGATTGGTGAAATCATCGAAGTCATTTCGATTTCGTCGTGGTGAGCTCCAATGGCATTGATAACTTCTGGGTGTTCTTTGTATTTCTTTGCCAATTCCATTCCCAAAAGAGCATGAGGCAATTCTTGCTCTTCGTGCCATACTTTTCCAATATCATGTAGCAATCCTGCACGTTTGGCTAATTTGGCATTCAAGCCTAACTCTGATGCCATCGTAGCACACATTTTAGCCACCTCACGTGAGTGTTGGAGTAGATTTTGTCCGTAAGATGAACGGAAACGCATTCTACCAATCATGCGAATGAGGTCGGGATGTAAACCATGAACGCCCAAATCAATTACTGTACGCTCACCTATTTCATTGATTTCGTTTTCAATATCTTTCTTAGTTTTGGCAACTACTTCTTCAATTCTGGCAGGGTGAATACGTCCATCTTGTACCAAACGGTGCAATGAGAGACGAGCAATTTCTCGACGAACAGGATCAAAACTCGAAATAACAATTGCTTCGGGTGTATCGTCAACAATCACCTCCACACCAGTTGCTGCTTCCAAAGCACGAATATTTCGTCCTTCACGACCAATTACTTTTCCTTTTATTTCATCACCTTCAATATTAAAAACCGATACACAGTTTTCAATGGCTTGCTCGGCTGCTGTACGTTGAATAGTTTCAATAATGATTTTCTTCGATTCTTTCGTAGCCGTTAGTTTTGCTTCTTCAATTGTTTGCTTGATATAGCCCGAAGCCCTTGTTTCAGCTTCTCCTTTGATGGCATCAATCAATTGTTGTTTTGCTTGTTCGGCAGTAAGATTTGCTATTTTTTCTAATTGCTCTACTTGCTGACTAAGCATTAATTCAGCCTCTTCTTTGCGTTTGTTTGCTACTTCAATTTGCTTTGTTGCGGCTTCTGTTTGGTCGTTAAGCTTTATTTGTAAAGCTTCTAACTCTTTTTCACGGCGGATATTTTGTTGTTCAACTTGAGTTGCTTGCTGTTTTGTTTGAGCAGCTTGTTGTTCCATTTGCTTTACCCGTTGCTCATTTTGTAAAATAATATTTTTGCGTTTGTTTGAATCGTCTTCAAACTCGGTTTTTAACTTCAAAAAATGCTCTTTTGCTTCCAACATTTTGTCTTTTTTGATATTTTCAGCAGTTTGTTGAGCAGTTTTCAAGAGTTCGTTGGCACGTTGTTCGCCGTCTGCTTCTTTGCTTTGGAATGTTTTTTTGAGTAAGGCTCTTCCCACAAAATAACCTACTACCAAAGCCAGTAGGGCAGCGAAAAGAATGGATATAATATTTGACATCATGGAAGATTTTAAAAAATTTATAAATGATTTTGGCAAATTTGGAAACTAATGAACAAGTCAATAGTTTCTGGACGTAAAGTCAAGTAGATTTTGGAGGAACCAGAGAAACTGGAAGAGGAATTAATCAAAAATGAATTGGGTAATCGTAAATTAGAGTATGATATTAGGGTAAATACTACGATATTTCATTTTCGATAATTGTCTGAAATTACTTATTAATTGAGAGCAATACGATTGTCAAGTTCGTTGAGCCTCTTATCTAGTGATTGTTGCAAAAGTTTATATTTGTCTTGATTTTTTTGTGATTCGACCATCCCTTCGATGGCAACAGTTATCAAAAAATCCCAAGAATCCATCTCACCGCCACTGTGGTCTTTGGTAAACGAATCAATACGTTGGTTAATAAATTGAGCTGCTTTACGAAAATATGGTTCCATTTCGGGTTGAATTCTCAGAGTAACGACCCGACTCATTACTTTCAACCCTATTTCTAATTTCTTAGAATCAACCATTTTTGCCATTCGTAATCAATTTTTTTTTAGCTATTTACTCTTATTCCAACTAATAATCGTCTAATAATGCAACGCACACATCAATCTCTTTTATTAAATCCGTAATCGTTTTCTTTAATTCTACGCTGTCTTTTGACTTTTGAATTTTATTCGATACAATTTTAACACTTTCTTTTTGAATTTCTTTACTTTTTTCAAGAAAATCTTGTTTTTTTAGTCTTTCATGGAGTTTATTATTCTCTTTTTCTTTTTCTTGAATAGTTTTTGTCAAATTACGTACCTGCGATTTTAGTGCCACGATTTCATCTCTGGCATTAGCATTGTCCAAAAAAAGAACATTATTCAAGCGATTGAATCGAACGAATAACATTTCGTTTTCTTCATTGACAATTTTTGCAGTAAATTCCTGTTCGACGGACATTTTTATGGAGTTATTTGTGATTGAGTGAATAACTAAATTAAAATGATAATTTTCAAAATTAAATCACTCATTCGCTAATTTGCTCATTCGTTTAAAGACTTCTTCGCAGCTTGCTTAAAATCTGCAATTAAATCACTTATGTCTTCTAAACCAACCGAGCAACGAATTAAGCCTTCTGTGATTCCTAATTTAACTTTGTCTTCTTTGGGTAATTTTGAGTGCGTAGTTGTATTTGGATTAGTAATAATTGTACGAGAATCTCCTAAATTCGAAGAGTTTGAAACGATTTGCAAAGCTCTCGTAAATTTATTGAGTCTATCAAAGCCTCCTTCCAATTCAAAAGTAACCATTGCTCCACCTGCCGACATTTGTTTTTTTGCCAAAGTATATTGCGGATGCGTTGGTAAATGCGGGTATTTTACATTGACAATTCCGTCTATTTTTTGCAATGCTTTTGCCAATTTTAAAGCATTTTCGCAATGACGCTGCATCCTAATTTCTAATGTTTCTAAACTTTTTGATAAAACCCACGCATTAAATGGCGACATTGAAGGGCCAGTATGGCGACAGAAAAATCGAATTGGAGCAATCAACTCTTTTGTTCCCGTTATTATTCCACCTAAAACTCGTCCTTGTCCATCCATAAACTTAGTTGCTGAGTGAACAATCAAATTTGCACCAAAATCGGTCGGTGTATGAATAATGGGCGTTGCAAAACAATTATCAACATAATAAATTAAGTTATGTTTTTTTGCCAATTTACCAATCATTTCCATATCCACTAATTCTAAACCTGGGTTTGATGGTGTTTCCAAGTAAACCATTTTGGTATTAGGCAGAATTGCAGCTTCCCAATCACTTTCTGGAGCAGTTGCATCTAAATATGAATGCGTGATACCCCATTTTGATAAAATTTGTGTCAAAATTTGGTGAGCAGAACCAAATAATGCACGTGAAGCTACTACGTGGTCGCCCGATTTTAGATGTGCTGCAAATCCCGCAAAAACTGCTGCCATGCCAGTTGCTGTTGCAATTCCTTCTTCACAATTTTCGAGCATACAAACTTTATCCACAAATTCCTGCACCGAAGGATTTGAAAAACGGGTATAAATATTACCTTCAAGAGTTTCGTCAAAAAGAGCTTTTCCTTGCTCAGCATCTTCAAAACAAAAGCTACTCGTCAAGAAAAGTGGGGTTGAATGTTCACGATATTGAGAGCGTTTTGTTTGTATTCTTATAGCTTTGGTTTGTTTTTTCATTATAATTTTAATTCATTTCTATAATTCCTAATCTTTACTTGTAGAACAGAGATATGTTTTACTCATCAAATTTCCCTGCCTTGTAATTTGTCATCCAATCTTTCTTAAATCCTCCAATGGTTTCAAAAAAAGGTATAAAATATTTCTTCATATCGGCTTCAAAATCTCCAGTAGTATCGAACGGCTCTGAAATAATTACCGATTTACGAGGATAATCGAAGCCCACCATATATATTGGCACTTTTGCCGAATGAGCCATATAATAAAAGCCGGTTTTTAGTTTGCTTACATTTTTTCGAGTACCTTCTGGAGCAATTGCCACCAAAAGCTTTTCATGGCTCCTAAAAGTTTCGGCTACTTGCTGTACAAAATTTGTACTTTTTGTGCGATAAACAGGTGTGCCACCTAATCCTCTAAAAATCCAACCAAAGGGTGGTCGAAAGAGTTCTTCTTTTCCTAAATAGTTAATTGTAAGTCCAATTGTTGGACGAGTACAAAGCCCAACAAAGAAATCGGCAGTGCGGTTATGAGGGCCAACTGCAAATATCGCCTTTTTTAAATCTGATGGTACGTTACTGATTACCTTCCAACCAGATAGTTTGAAGCAAATTTTGAACAGCCAGTTTAGCATTAAATTTACGATTTTCGACGAGATCGCCCGTGCGTTGATGATTTACAAATATAATTTTTCAAAAAACATGAGACTTCTTCACTCAATTTGCCAAATGTTGAATAATGACAAATGGTTTTGGACTAAAACACAGGATGAAAATGATAAGAGCCAACCAACCTAAAAACTTTCTTTCGAGGGCCAATGGCTGTTTGTCATTGGTAGGTGGATGGTAAACACCCAAGAAACGACCAATCATTAATCCGAATGCTAAAAAGCCTGAATAGCCTTCGATTTCAGGGTAAAAATACGAGATTATTAGCTGAATCGCAACAACAGCAAGTGCAATGAGCCAATTGGTCAATTGATTTTCAGAAATACGAGAGAAGCAGAGATAATTGAATCCGACAAACAAAATGAATTTACCCAATAATTCTAGAAATGCAGTCGAATCGGTTGTTGTAAATTCGTGGGCATTGAAAAACCCTAAACCCGCATAGAATACAAAAATTGAAAATAAAATAGGCGAAACGATATTAAAAGCTCGGTCACCGATGAGTCCGTAAAGAATATGTCCACCGTCTAACTGTCCGACTGGAAAAAGATTCAAAGCAGTAAAGAAAAGCGATAAATATCCTGCAAAAATAATCGGATAATTGGTATAAAGATAAGGATGAGGTAGCTCACCGGTAGCAACATATTGCTCAAAAAAATTAAAAAGAAGGCTGTCACCTAATTTGATTGAAATATAGTCTGGACTGGTTTCGAGAAACTTTCCATAATCATTACCGTATTGTTTGAATATAGGAAAAAGATTGAAAACATAGTCTAAGTTTGGCAGATGTGTAAATCCATACCACAATACAAATAAGGCTGCAACAAACCCAGCTAAAGGGCCTGCAATACCAATATCGAAATATTTAACACGAGAATTTAGCCTTTTCTTTATACGAATAAATGCTCCCAATGTACCAAAAGTAGATGAAAGCCCACCAATCCAAAGAGGTAAGTAATAAGGTAGCGATACTTCAGTTTTATGTTTTTTTGCAATAAAATAGTGCCCAAATTCATGAATAGTTAAGACTCCCAAAAAAGGTACGGAGTATTTGAAACCCTCAAAAAACTCTTTCCAACCTAATGGCGTATCACCAAAAAAGAAAGGTCTTCCAAAAATCCATTCTGCCCCTGTTATAGTTGTGGTTAAGAGCGTAACAACGAATAAAACTATTTGTATTAGGAGCGTACGTTGATGATTCATGTTATTTTATTGTAAGCCACAAAGTAACTACTTAAAATATGTTTTTACAATATTCTATGATAGAAGTTGGCGGTTCTACCAAAATTGTTTGGATACCTATTGCATTAGCTGACTCAACATTTTTTACATTATCATCAAAAAAAAGCACCTCATTTGGTTTTAATTTAAGTTTTTTAAGCATAAAATGATAAATTTCGGCATCGGGTTTCCACATATTCATTTCGTAAGAGAGAAAAAGTTGGTCGAAAAGCTCATCAAGGTTACTAATTCCATGTGCCTTTTTTAGATAATCGTTTGAAGCTTTAATATGAATATTATTGGTATTGCTAAGGAGATAAACAGGGTATTTTTGGCGAATTTTCTTGATTAACTCTATTCTGTCGGCAGGAATATCTAATAAAATTGCATTCCATGCTTTATCAATTTCGGTATCACTTAATGGAAAACCAAGTGTTTGTCTGATAATTTCACGAAATTCTTCATCAGAAAATTGACCAGACTCATAGCGTCTAAATAGTTGATTATCAGTGATTTGTTTTTC
Organism: Emticicia sp.; assembly: GCF_043780375.1. Lineage (GTDB taxonomy): Bacteria > Bacteroidota > Bacteroidia > Cytophagales > Spirosomataceae > Emticicia. Next base: position 15,552 of record NZ_JAYWCU010000292.1, read on the forward strand.
AATATAAGTCTCACTTTTTGAAGTAAAATGAGCAAAAGTTCGATAAATACGTTTAAAATCAATATTAATAATAACGTTTCCGAAGTCGAAGATTACGGCTTTGAATTTCATAGAGAAAATTTTTGGTAGGGGTTGAATAAAAAAAGTGTCGGACGCTCTATGGAAACGTCCGACACGGAGAAATATTTTATTTTTATTATAATTACAGTAAAATGAAGGGTCGAATTTTATAAGTCATCTTCTAAAATTAAGGTTTTTTGGGAGTATTATACCCTAAAAATCACTTCCGTATCATCTACACGAGTACGTGCTGAATAAATACCTTCGGACTTGCCGATTCCGCAAGCTATAACCATACATATTTCAACTTTTTGAGGCAATTCTAATGCTTTTTTTACTAATTTTTCATCAAAACCTTCCATTGGACAAGTATCATAACCTTCCGATTTCATGCTCAACATAAAGGTTTGAGCAGCCAAAGCACATGATTTGTGCATCGAAACTCGCTGGTCGGCATGAGTTATCAAATGGATAATTGGCTTATTGGTTATTGTATGATAAGCCACAATGCAAAATCGGACGAATGTTGCAATACCAAAAAAATCGTTGGTATAAAGCAAAGGCATCAGTTTTTCGTAATAATTCAAAGCTCGTTTATCTTTTCCTGAAGGCTCTTTACCTGCAAATTGCTTTTTCAAATTTGCCAAATTCCAAGCGGCACGTGCTTTCCATTTGTCTTGGCGAGTTACAAAAACTACTAATTCTGAAGCTGTTCGTGCAGCTGATTGGTGCATACAAGCTTCCACAATTGCTTGCTTTTTATCTTTGCTCGAAACTTGGTAAAATCCCCAAAGTTGCATATTTGAACTATTTGCCGAGAGAACGGCTCTTTCGAGGCTTTTGGTTACAATATTTGAATCGAAATTGGCATTTTCATCGTAAATTCTTACAGAACGACGAGCGTT
>NZ_JAYWCU010000293.1:0-7556 GCF_043780375.1 Emticicia sp.
GGTCGTAAACAAAAGAAAAGAAGTTATCGTCGTTTGTGGATTGTCCGTATTAATGCAGGTGTGCGTCCGTTAGGAATGTCATATTCTGTACTTATCGACAAACTTGCAAAGGCAGGCATCGAACTTAACAGAAAAGTATTAGCCGACTTAGCGATGAACCATTACGATGCGTTCAAAGCAGTTGTAGAAAAAGTAAAGTAACCCTACAAAGGATAAGGTTTTTATCTAATAAGGTTTATATGTAAAAAGCGTCAATTTAATTGACGCTTTTTTTGTTGGTGTTAAATAAGGTTCCCTTTCATGGGCGTGGGGTTAGCTTTCAATAATCAGTGTTTTTAGCCCTTTCCATTTACCTTCTTTATCTTGCCCAATTAGATAGGCTTCAATTTCAACCCTTCCTGCCCGCAAATATTCTAAGTTTGTTAAATTATTAACAACAAGCTCTTTTACTTTGGTAAAATTTACAGCTCTATTTTTTTCCAAATCAGTCCACCATTCTTTTTCTACCAAAATAGGCTCAAAGAATCTTTCCCATGGTAAAACCTCCACTCTTACAGCAGGAGTAACTCCAATGTATTTACGAAAAAGTATTGTATCAAAAGGAGGAGCATTATCAGCTTGCCAATCAATTACTCTAATTTTTTCATCTGATTCACTTGGAAATAATAAGCCATCAACATTTGCAGTTAATAATTCTACGAATGATTTCTCTGAATTTTGTTCGTTTTCGCTCACTTTTAGTAGTTTAGTAAATTTCTTTTATGATTTCTGTTACCAATCAATGATTTTAGCGTCAAATATCCGAAAATAATTTCAATAAATTTGGAATTAAATGTAAGTAAAATAGTAATATTGTGCCAATTAACAACCATTAAATCTTAAAAAAATGTTAGAAGTATTGCAAGGTCTTATTCAACAACACGGACAAAGTGCTGTAATCGATAATCCTCAGGTTCCAAACCAACACAATGAGGGAGTTATGAATGAAGTAATGCAAGGCCTGATGGGCGGTCTTTCAAACCAAGCAAACTCGCAAGGTGGACTTGGTAGCCTTTTAGGTTTGCTGGGCGGCAGTACAGGCAATGGTGGTGGATTGATGTCAAATCCAATCGTTGGGAACATCGCTCAGAGTGTAATTGGAAACTTGATGAATAAATTCGGTTTGTCAAATTCGGCTGCCGCTGGTGTGGTTGGAAATATGCTTCCATCAGTTTTGGGCGGACTTATCGATAAAACAAACGACCCTAATGATAGCTCAATTGACATTGATGGACTAATGGGTGGTATTACTGGTGGAAAAACTTCTGGTTTCGACTTTGGAAGTTTGTTAAGTCAAGGTGCAGATGCAATGAAGGATGGCAAACTTGACATGAGCGATCTTATGAATATAGCTGGTGGTTTTATGGGCGGAAGCAGACAACAAACCCAACAAGGTGGTGGTATTGGTAGTTTGTTAGGCGGTTTATTTGGCAAATAATTTTTAGAAATATTTAGAAGAGGGGTCATATAATTTATGACCCCTCTTTTGCGTTTTAGTTGTCTAATAATTTCTTAAGATACTGACCTTTACTAAAAACAACGACCGTTTAATCAAAAAATATAGTAATTAGATTTACTTTTTCGTTATTTTGTGTTTTAACACAACAACTTTTAAATAATTAAAATATAAATATTCGATATGAGAATTAATTTTCTACCTTTAATTATCTCATTTCTGGCGTTTGGCTTAAGTTCTAAAGCTCAAATTTCCATAACTTTTCCAATGGAAAAAGCTGTTTTTCAAAGAAATCTAAGTAATCAAGCAACAATTAATATTACAGGAAATTATACTTCTCTCATCAATACCGTTGAAGCACAACTAAAAAATGCTTTTACCGATGCTATCGTTCTAAATTGGACAACGATATCTTCAAGCCCAAGTAAAGGAATTTTCAGTGGATCGCTTTCAAATATTTCTGGAGGCTGGTATAAGTTAGAAGTTAGAGGCAAACTTAATGGCAATGTGGTTGGTATTACTACCTTAAATCGGGTTGGAGTAGGTGAAGTTTTTATTATTGCAGGACAGTCAAATGTTCAAGGGCTTGAAGGAGATAATGGTGAAGTTGGAGCAAATGACGAACGAGTACTTTCGCATAATGAAAAAACAGAATTTGCACAATGTGACCTTAAATTTCCAAATTACCCAACATTTACTCAAATATTTAATAATGGTAGTACCAGAAGTTATTTGTCTAAATCAGGGCTAAATCCTTGGTGTTTTGGAAAATTAGGAGATAATTTAGTAAGTAGGTTGGGAGTACCAGTCGTGTTTTTTAATGCTTCAGCCACCGCTACTTCTTCTCAAAATTGGAAAGAAAGTTCAGATGGATTATCTACTATTAATCATTACTCTGGCTTACAATATTGCAATACCGTTGGAACTCCCTATGATGGTTTAAAAAAAGTATTAAATTATTATGCATCAATTTTTGGAGCAAGAGCAGTTTTATGGTTTCAAGGAGAAACGGATAACTACGCAAATACTCTTACTGACGGTACCACATACGTTTCAAATATAAATTATGTTATTGATAAAAGCCGCTCACATTTGGGTAGTACTATCCCTTGGGTTATATCAAAAGCAACAGTTTTTGACAAAAATGCCAATGGTGGCTCAGGAAATCCCAATAGTGCTATCATTAATGCACAAAACTCATTAGTAAATAATGGCAACAAGGTATTCTCAGGTCCATCGACCGATGATTTATTAGGTTCAAACCGTAGTGATGAAGTTCATTTCTTTGGAGCAGGGCTGATCGAATTCGCCAACCGTTGGGATGCATCATTAAACGTTGATTTTTTCAATAATGCAACGCCAATAACGGCAAAAGAATTGCCGATTATTAGTGTAGGGTGTCATTCTGCCACCGAATTTCGTTTGACTGCACCTTCAGGTTATACTAATTATAAATGGATTAGAATAGATATTGGTAATAACGATATTGAAGATACGCCAGAAGCAACTACCCAAAGCATTAATCGTGCCTCAGGAACTTATCGTTGTTATTTAACTGATAATCAAGGAAATATAACTTTTACCCAACCTTTTACTGTTCAGGATGTTAGTAATAATTGTACGGCTTGTACAAGTATTACCCATCTATCTAATTTAACTCCTTTTTATTCTACAAATGGTTATGGACCAATTGAAATGGACCAAAGTAATGGACAGAATGGAGCTGGCGATGGAACAACTATAAAGCTTAAAGGTGTAAGTTATGTAAAAGGTATTGGTGTTCATGCCAATTCAGAAATCAAATATTATTTAGATAACAATTTTGGTAGGTTTATTACGGATATTGGTATTGATGATGAGGTAAGTAATGCCACAGAAGGTACTACAGTTATATTTAAGGTTTATAAAGACAATGTTTTGAGTTATTCAAGTGCTGTATTAAATAAAAATTCAGCTACGGTAAAGCTCAATATTGATGTTACAAACGTCAACGAATTGAAATTGGAAGTAAATGATGCTGGCGACAATTTTTTTGCTGACCATGCCGACTGGGCAGGTGCAAGGCTACATTGTGTCGATGCTCAAGCCCCTTCTGCTCCAACTTCATTAATAGAAAGTAATATTGGACAAAACTGTGTAAGACTTACTTGGTCGAGCTCAACTGATAACATGGAAGTTGAAAAATATAATGTTTATCGAGATAATGTATTAATTGGAAGCACAAATGCACCTACTACAATTTTTCAAGTAACTGGTCTTTCGCAACTTAACTATTATCAATTTACAGTGAAAGCAGTAGATTATACTGGAAATTTGTCAAGCCAAAGCAATTTAATAGAAGTTGTTACACTGCAAAATCCGTTTATTTCAACCTCAAATAAAATAATAAATATTGGTCAATCATCATCTCTCACTGCTTTTGGTTGTAGTGGAGGCACATTAAATTGGTCAACTGGTTCTACAACTAACCCAATCACTGTTAGCCCAACCGATACTACTATATATACCGTTACATGTACAGTGGGGAGTTGCATTAGTATCGTAGCAAGAGATACTGTCAAAGTAATTCCTAATTGTAAGACCAGTTATGTACTTAATAACAAAAATAATATTGGTGGTACTGCAAATAATCTAATTTTTAGTGCTTCTCAAACTATTACTGCCACAAATATTATTTTCTTACAATCAAAAGTTTCTTATAAAGCAGCTAAATCTGTTACTTTATTACCTGGTTTTCAAGCCACTTCTGGAACTGTTTTTACTGCATTAATTGCTGGTTGTGTCAATGGACCAACGTTTGACACTCAGTCGTCACCCCCACCTGAGACTCAAGCTGCCGATAAACCAAAAATGTCGCCTATCATTCAAAACAAAGAATAATTTTCTGCCAATGTGTCAGTATTTTCTGCCAAAACAACGCTTGGCACTTCAATTGATGAAGTGTTAGCAAATCTAATTTGCATACATAATACTGACACAAATAATATGGGAAAAATCATTGGAATTGACTTAGGAACAACCAACTCGTGCGTTGCCGTGATGGAAGGAAACGAGCCAGTTGTAATCGCCAACAGCGAAGGTGCACGCACAACCCCTTCAATTGTAGCTTTTTTGGAAAACGGAGAAAAGAAAATAGGTGCACCTGCCAAACGTCAGGCTATAACAAACCCGAAAAACACAATTTCTTCAATCAAACGCTTCATGGGTAAACGCTTTACTGAAGTTGGTAGTGAATTGAAAACTATTAATTACGATGTAGAGCAAGGAGCAAACAATACGCCACGAGTTCGCATTGGAGATAGACTATATACACCACAAGAAATTTCGGCATCTATTCTTCAAAAAATGAAGCAAACTGCCGAAGATTATCTTGGCACAACCGTAACAGAGGCTGTTATTACAGTTCCTGCTTACTTCAACGATGCCGAGCGTCAAGCAACTAAAGAAGCTGGCACAATTGCAGGTTTAGATGTAAAACGTATTATCAACGAGCCAACCGCAGCAGCTTTGGCTTATGGTCTTGACAAGCAAGGAAAAGACATCACGATTGCTGTTTTTGATTTAGGCGGAGGAACTTTCGACGTTTCAATCTTGGAATTGGGCGATGGAGTTTTTGAAGTAAAATCAACCGATGGAGATACACATTTAGGTGGAGATGATTTCGACCAAGTAATTATTGAGTGGTTAGCTGACGAATTTAAAAAAGATGAAGGCATAGACCTTCGTAAAGATGCAATGGCTCTTCAACGCTTAAAAGAGGCCGCAGAAAGAGCTAAAATTGAATTGTCGAGTTCAGCTCAATCTGAAATAAATTTACCTTATATCTTCCCAGTTGATGGTGTTCCTAAGCACTTAGTGAGAAGTTTGAGCAGAGCAAAATTTGAGCAATTGGCCGATACCCTCATCCAAAGAGCAATGGAGCCTTGTAAGCGTGCCATGAAAAACGCAAACATGAGCAATAGCGACATTGACGAAGTAATTTTGGTAGGTGGCTCAACTCGTATTCCGAAAGTACAAGAAGAAGTAGAGAAATTCTTTGGCAAAAAACCTTCTAAAAACGTCAATCCAGACGAAGCAGTTGCAATTGGTGCAGCGGTTCAAGGTGGTGTTTTGACTGGTGAAGTAAAAGATATTTTATTGCTTGATGTTATTCCTTTATCGTTAGGAATTGAAACTTTGGGTGGTGTATTTACTAAAATGATTGAAGCAAATACAACAATTCCAACAAAGAAAAACGAAACGTTTTCAACAGCAGCAGACAATCAACCTTCAGTTGAATTACACATTTTGCAAGGTGAGCGTCCAATGGCAACACAAAACCGTACTTTAGGACGTTTCCACTTAGATGGTATTCCACCTTCACCACGTGGTGTGCCCCAAGTAGAAGTAACTTTTGATGTAGATGCGAATGGTATTTTACACGTTGCTGCAAAAGATAAAGGAACTGGTAAAGAGCAAAAAATTCGTATTGAAGCATCTTCTGGTTTATCTGATGCCGATATTCAGAAAATGAGAGACGAAGCAAAAGCCAACGAAGAAGCCGACAAAGCAGAAAAAGAGAAAGTTGAGAAAGTAAATGCTGCTGATACGATGATTTTTACAACTGAAAAACAGTTGAAAGAATATAGCGATAAACTTTCTGAAGGCAACAAAACAGCCATCGAAAGTGCATTAACTGAATTAAGAGCGGCTCACGGTACTAAAGACCTTGCAGCGATTGACTCAGCAATGGAGAAAATAAATACCGCCTGGCAAGCTGCTTCGCAAGAAATGTACGCTACGGGTGCTGCTCCAACTGGTGCAGAGCAAAACGACCAAGCAAACTCTTCAAGCACAGGCACCGAAGAAGGTGTAACAGATGTGAATTATGAAGAAGTGAAATAAGTTTCTCTAAATCATATAAAAAGCCCTCAATTCTAACGAAAAGAGGGCTTTTTTGTGCAAAATTCATCGAAATATTCAATCATGTATTGTCTTGAAATGGGTTTATACAAAAACATATTTCTTTAGTTATTATTCATAACTTCAATTATAAACTTATTTCAAGACAAGACACACTATAGTTAAAAATTCAACATAACGCACCGAGGGAGCAAAATCGAAAAAAACAAGTGGGAAAACTATTAACAAAAGGAGATATTACTATTATTTCGGTATAAAAATGAACTATCAGAGAGAATATTGAAATTGGAAGTATTACATTAAGTTTTTTTTATTATAACTTTCAATGTATTCGGTATAATTTTTGTACAATAATAATCATACAAATACCTTAAATGTATTGAAAAGAATACCTTTTCAATGTTTTAAAGTTTACTAGAATAATATATAAATGGTTACTTGATAAAAATCAAAATTCTCAAGTTATTTAATTAGATGACAAACACCATGCCAAACTATAAAACTTACTCAGATTCGCTTTAAATAGGAAAGTTAGAGAATAGAAAAAGTTTGTATCTCAATTAAATTACTTTTATGGCAAAAACTTAGATTTAGATTATGACAAAAATAGTTTATTAACCTTTTTTTGTTCCATCCATTATAACCGTATTAGTATTAATTTAAATTCACCAACAATTCTATGCAAAGATGTATTTCATTAATAATAAATAGATTAAAAGAGTAATTGAAAAATAATTATACTATTATATGTAAAAATGTGAGATTCAATCCTCACTTAAACATAATTCTTTACAGAGGTGCTTTCTTCAAATTAAACAAATGATAATGCATTAGTATTATTGTTTTTATTTAACCAAAAACTTAACATCTTTATCACTGCAGATTATGAAAACCATTATGAGTTCAAATTACTATCACAATTCACTTAACGAGTTAATACAAAAACACTTACCAGAAGAACATTTAAAACACAAATTTATGACTGAGTTTTTAAAGTCAACAAACGAATTGTGTGTCACTTTTGAAAATGAAAAAGAACAACTAAAAAGTTTAGTGCGGCCAAGTGAAAGGAAATACGCAGAGATTAATGCACAACTCAAGGAAGAAATTGAGCACCGTAGAGAATCAATACATAAGCTCATGGAAGGCATAAGTAAAC
>NZ_JAYWCU010000294.1:0-5227 GCF_043780375.1 Emticicia sp.
TAAAATCAACATTGTTTTGCTCTTTTAAATAATCTAATAGCTTATAAATCAATAAATTAGGCTCTACACTAATTTCCTCTGGAAAGTAAATCGCTCCTCTGACGTAATCGAATTTCAATTCAGGATACATTTCTAAACACTGTCTTTTTGAGAGCAAACTACAAGGATAGCCTGTGCTTTGATGATGGCTGTAAAGTTCGTTTGCTAAGAGCCACTCATCTTCATCTGATGCGACATAAATACTGCCATTTTTTCTAACTGAAATGTCAAATTTTTGTTGAATTTCTTGGTAAATTTTCAATGATTTGATGCCATAATCGAACCATTTACCAGACATACCAGATGGTACAACTTGTCCGAAATTTCGAACTGTTGAGCCTACAGGAAAATTGTCTTTTTCTAAGATTAAAACTTTCATGCCACTTTTCGAAGCATGGTAAGCATGAGCTACTCCAAGAATACCCGCACCAACAATTATGAGGTCATATTTCATAACAAATTTTTAATAATTGGTTGCAATTCATTCAATGACGACAAAAGTCCGTGATTTCGATAAATCTTTAATTGTTCGAGGGAATGTGTACCATTAGTTAGCCCTAAAGACAAGTGACATCCTGCTCGCACGCCCGATTGTAAATCAGAGGGAGTATCGCCGATATTTATAACTTCTTGGGTATCTTTTATATTCAAAATTTTCATAGCTTTTTGAATCATCAATGGCTCTGGGCGACCTTTCTCAACTTCATCACTTGTAATCGACAAATCAATTATACTTTTCCCAGAAGCGTTAAAATGATTTTTATCTAAACCGTCTAACCACCCTATTTTCTCTAAAATTATATTGCTTACTTTTCTATAAAAGCCAGTTGTTAAAGCAATTTTAATTTGGTTTTCTCTCAAAAACGCAAAAATATCTAAGCATCCATCTGTTGGTAAAATTGGATTTTCGTGATAATGTTTTTCAAGGATTTCAGTAAAAATTTTGTAGGAGAGATTGGATTTCTCTTTTAAGTCTTTATGTGAATCGCCCAAGCGTTCGCCCCAAAGTAATTTAAAAACTTGAATTTTTGAATAGCCTTGCAATGCCAAAATACGTTCGTCCGAAACATCTAAATTAGTTTGTTTACAGGCTTGAGCAAAACAGGTTTCAACCTCTTTTTTATCTTGGATAGTTGTTCCTGCCATATCAAATACCACAAGTTTGATTTTATGAAGTTTCAGCATTTTTATTTGGTTATTTTCAACAACAAATAAAATACTAACTGTTCGACTTACGGCAAGTTTTGTGGGTGATTTAATGAAAAAATAACTTTTGAATAAATTACTTAACAATTAATTGATTTTTGTTGAAAACAAATAAGCCATATTTTACTAATCAAAATTACTAATTATTACCAACGATTGATTTTATGAGGTTATACAATCGACACTTAACAAATAAATCATAAACACTTAATCTAAAAAAATATAAATAAAGGTTTTGCTTATTTAAGTTTGTACTTAAATAAGCTTTATACATGATATATAATGACATGATTTTTGTTGAAAACAAAATCATAAACTCTGATAGAATCGAATATGCTCAAATCTATTTTGAAGAACTAAAAACCTACCTAAATTCTATTTATAAATATCCACAAGGCAATTGTCATAATTTAGTTCATTTTGGGTCTATGGTTTTAAATCAATACAATATTTCGTATAAAAAAATCTGGATTTTTGCTCCCTCTCGCATTCATGAAAAATCTAAACAATCTATTCAATTGCCTGACCCTAACGGTATATCGCTTAATGGAGAACTATCATGGGGTTATCATGTAGCTTTATTGGTCAATTATGTAAATGTGTCTTATATTTTTGATTATTTTATTGACGATACCAAACCTTTATATTTAAACGAGTGGTTACAAAAGATAAATCTCACAAATTTTCATTTGGAGTTTACTTCGCCAAGTCAATATCTTTTTCATGTAAATCCATCAAAAACAAAAAAAAATGGACTTTTTAATGGAGATTTCTTCTTATATGAAGGTCTTTGCAGAGACGCTGATTGGATTCCGAAGGGTTTAGCTATTAATGAAACCGCCATTGAATTTTACAAAAACGAAATATACAATCTTGAATCTACAACACCCTTGTGTAAAGAATATAAACTTTTGGTTGGAAGCGTCAATAATTTTGAGTGCGTTTTGAGAGATAAGGCTTTCAACAAAAAAATGACTATTGATTTTCAAGAAAAACACGAAGATGTTATTATAAAATATCACCTGATTTATGAACAAAATCTCGAAAAATGGATAGATGAACTTAGTAGGTTTTCGTAGTGTATATTGCGTCTTTGATGTTTGGTCAAAATTACAAGGCTTAAACCTCGTAATTCTTCAAAAAATGACCGCTTTAAATAAGATTGATGCTTATTTTATGAATTAATCGTTAAAACTTATACAACACAAAACCCGTTTGCACTTCTATAAAGTCTGAACGGGTTTTCTAATTTTAACAAATAAATAACATCATGCCTTCATTTTTTACATTTTGATAACCTACACTTAAAGTCAAGGTTATATTACTTCCCGACTTTTGCACTTGTAAATTTTAGCTTTCAAAAATCTACTTCATTACTGAAAGCGACACAATAAACTTAAATATTTCAAACAAATTTTATGAACAAATCTCTACTCAAAACCAAGTTTTCTGGTTTTTTCAGAATTTTGTTTTGTATGCTGTTGGCAATAATGTATGCCAATGCTCAAAATCAAAATGTTAGTGGCAAAATTTCTGCTCCAAACGGAGACCCTGTTCCAGGGGTAAGTGTACTCATCAAAGGTACTAATCAAGGCACAAATTCGGATGCTAACGGAAACTATAAACTAAGCAATGTATCTGCTCGTTCGGTAGTAGTTTTCTCAGCAATCGGGTTCGTAACACAAGAGCTAACAGTTGGTAATCAATCAGTTATCAACCTTGGTTTTGAAGAAGACACCAAAACTTTAAACGAAATTGTGGTTACTGCTTTGGGTATAAAAAAAGATGCTCGTCGTATTGGCGTGGCTATTCAGACAGTTGATGGAGCTTCTACGATTAAAGCACGTGAGCCAAATGCAATCAATGCTTTGGCAGGTAAAGTGGCAGGTTTAACAATTGGTATTCAACAAGAAATGCTTCGTAAACCAAATATCTCATTGAGAGGAAATAGCGAGATTCTTTACGTGGTTGATGGCGTGCCTATCAATTCTGATACTTGGAATATCAGCCCCGACGATATTGAGTCTTATTCTGTTTTGAAAGGTGCTTCAGCATCGGCTTTGTATGGTTTTCGTGGTAAAAATGGTGCAATTTTGATTTCCACCAAGCGTGGAACAAAAGACAAACGTGGATTTTCGGTAGATGTAAACTCTTCAACCATGTTTGATAACGGTTTTTATGCTATTCCGAAAGTACAAGACGAATATGGCCCTGGAGACCACGGTCGTTATGCGTTTGTTGACGGTAAAGGTGGTGGACTAAATGATGGTGATTATGACGGTGGCTGGGGACCAAAATTCGAAGGTCAATTGATTCCACAATACGATAGTCCTATTAATCCAACCACAGGAGTAAGAACTGGTACGCCATGGACTGCTCGTGGAAAAGACAATTTAGAACGTTTTTTACAAACAGGAATTCTCTCTACAAATAATATTTCGGTTGCCTCTTCGGGCGATAAATATAACTTGCGTTTTTCAACTTCGCAAACTACGCAACGTGGTATTGTGCCTAACACAAAATTGAATATCACTAATTTCAATTTGTCTTCTGACTACAAATTCTCAAATAAACTTTCATTTGAGTCGAGTTTACAATACAATCGTCAATATACGCCAAATATTCCTGACGTAAATTATGGACCAAACTCAATCATTTATAACATGACACTTTGGGCGGGTGCTGACTGGAATGTTGATGATATGCGTAATTATTGGCAAGCAGGAAAAGAAGGTATTCAACAAATTTATGCTGAGTACCAACGTTACAACAACCCCTATTTTATGAGTTATGAATGGTTGCGTAGCCATCAAAAGTCTGACATTATCGGACAAGCGGCGTTGACTTATAAATTTACAGATTATTTAGAAGCATCTGTTCGCTCGCAAATTACTACTTGGAACTTGTTCCGTAGTGAAAAAATGCCTTACTCTGCTGGTGCTTATGGTCGTGACGAGCGTCGTGGTGATTACCGTGAAGACCGCCGTAATTTGTTTGAAAACAATACAGATGTGCTGATTAAGTTCGACAAAGATTTATTCAGAGGCTTGAATGCTAAAATTTGGGGTGGTGGAAACATTCGTTCGTTTGAATATAATTCTCAATACGGTTCGACCGATTATTTGAACGTTCCAGGATTGTATAACTTCAATAATTCATCAAATCCTGTACGTACTGCCAATTTTGGTTCGGCAATGCGTGTAAATTCAGCGTATTACTCGGCTGACTTCTCTTACAAAAATTTCTTAACGCTCTCAACAACAGGTCGTGTTGATAAATTATCAACTTTACCTTCAGGAAATAATACGTTCTTCTACCCATCGGTTTCATTTGCTACGGTTATTTCTGATTATGTAACCGTGCCTTCATTTATTTCATTTTTGAAAGTACGTGCTTCTTATGCCAACGTAAAAGATGGCTTGACACGTTCGACAATCGGTACTACACCTGGTTTGACGGGCGATGGAAATCCGATTGGATACGGCGACCAATATTATTCTCCTTATGATGGCCCTGCATATTCAAACTCAGCGGTTTATTCTACACCATTTGCTTATAATAATCAGCCCGCTGGTTATTTTACGGGAGCTTTGAATAATCCAGAATTACAGCCAAGTTCAACTTCGCAATCAGAAATTGGCCTTGATTTGAGAATATTGAAAAACCGTCTTAGATTCGACCTTACCTATTTTATTTCAAACGAAGGTCCTAAAATCTTTTCTTTGCCAATCTCATCGGCTACGGGTTATACCTCAGCATTAGTAAATGGTATTAAAACTCAAAAAACTGGTTGGGAATTTGCGATAACAGGTTCACCAATAAAAAATACAAATGGATTTAATTGGGAGATTGTAGCCAATTACTCAACTTTCAAAGAAGTTTTGACAGAAATTTATCCAGGTGTAAATAGCTTAAATCAATTTTTCAAAGTTGGCGACAGATTAGACAAATACTATGGTCGTGCTTTTGCAAAAACGCCTGA
>NZ_JAYWCU010000295.1:0-13692 GCF_043780375.1 Emticicia sp.
AACCTCCAAGCGATGCCACTCCGTTTGCTCTACTTTTGTGCCGTCTTTCTTGGTATAATTTTCATTCGTTGCCAAAGAAAAATTGGCTACTTTTGTACCGCTGTCAAGTGTGCGAACTTCGGGCGTACCGCCTACATTTCCGATTAAAATTGTTTTGTTCATTGCTGTATAAATTAAAGATTAAAATGTTTGTTTTATTGAGTTAATATGCTGATTATTAACTTATTATCTCCTTGTTTGATAGTATAAAGATACGACAGAAACGGTGTTTTTTGAAGTAAATGAGATAGAATTGGCAAAGAAGGTTCGTCCTTTTTTCCCCTTCACAAACTTGTATTTATGTTATAAAAAAATCCCATCGACATTGACTGTCTGATGGGATTTTCACTATTCATTGACACTTTTATAAACTCATATTTTGTTCATCCAAAACTTGGTGTGTGTGGGTATCTTTACTTGTTTGGTTCATAGCTGGAGCATCAAGTGTTGCTTGAATCTTTGTGCCATCGAAGCCCTCTTTTTCAATCTTTTCCAAGTCGTAACTGGCGGATTTTTTCACCAAAAAACTACCATCAGTTTGAATTTCTACCGAATAATCATTGATAGCCAATGTATCACCCTGTCGGTCGTAAACTTTTATTTCACTCAAATTCAAATCTTTTTTTAGTGATTCAGTTTTTGAGACACTATCCATTTTGTCAATGTTTTGTTGCTGGCGTTCAACTACTTTTTCACCCAAAAGTAAACTCTCCTGTATGGCTGGAATGAACAGCAATGTACTGTCATTATTTTTGAATACGATGGCAAATTTATCGGTCGGAGTGGCATTGATTTTATCCATAAAAACAGCATCATTGTTCACCATTGCTTGCAGTGGCTTTTTGTCGAGTGTTTGAAACTCACAGGCCAAAGAATTATCCGTTCGGCGAAGGGTAGCAATTAAAACGATGTTGTTTTCTCGGAAAATTGTTTCCGCCAGTGCAATCGCCACGAGTTTTTGTTTGTTCAAATCTTGTTGGGCTTGGTATTCCTCTTGATGGGTTTCGATGTCTTTTTTGAAGACCTCATTCTTAAATAAAACTTCTTTGTTTTTTAGTGTTGCCACCAATTCAGGAGTTTCGTATTCTTGGTAAGCCGTATATTTTTCAAGATAAATACAGGTTGCTCGGTTATTTTTTGCTACCATACTTTGAGCAAATGTAACCGCCTCAATGGGTCGAGCGAAACGATTATAAGCCAATTCAATAGTTTTTGACTCTTTGTTGCTTACTTCCTGCGTTACCATAAAAGGTTTATTTCGATAAATTTCCATGTTATAATCCTTTTGTTTGGGGTGTTCTAAAGCAATAATATTTTCCATGCCTTTGATGGCAACTAATCCTTTTTCGGCTTCAACTAAATAATTTTTGTGGTAAGGAAATCGAATTTCAACTTGCAGGTGTTGCGGCGATTCTGACAAAATACTTTGCTTGATAAGGTCCTCACTATGTTGATAGATTTTGTTTTCCAGTGGTTTAATGAGCTTTTCTTCAAGCAACTTTAATTGCCCTTCTTTATCATTGGCATTTATCGGAATGTATAATTTCAGCACACCTTCTTTTTTGTGAATACACGAAAAATCTGCCTTTATCAACTCCGAAGTTGGGGCATTGGGGTGCGAAAGTTGCCCAATCATATTCAAACTGTGGCGATAACCACCATTATCATTATCAAAAGCCATGACAATTTTCTCGGGCTGGGTCTGCTGAATGACTTTCTGAATCGTAGCATAGGCAGCATTTGCGGGTGTACCTGCCGTAGCCATGTAAATATTGTGTTCTTGCTTTTCTCGGATGCTTTGGTGGTGTAATTCGAGGTAAGAAAGGCTATCAATCGGACTTTCAGCGATAATAAGTCTATCAATTTTTTTTGTGTTTTGGGGCAAATTGGAAATATGAATTGCACCCTCTCTTTCGTTGGTCAACCTGTTCCACTGCTCTTTTCGATAGCCGTTTTGTTCATCACTTCGGTTGATGGCACAAGTAAAGGCTTCGTCAGTTCGCAAGGGAAAGCTGGTATTTTTCCAGCCAAAAACTTTGCTATTGAATATTTGCCCTTGAAATTCGGGGGAATGAAAAGACTGTGCGGTCAATCCACGACTTTCCAAATACCGAGTATCGGTCAGTGGATTCATATTTAGATGAAAAGAATCTACTTGTTTTTGTAAATCCTTATTGGGTTTTGGTGATGAAACTGGCAAATGAATAGCGTTTGCATTACCCAAAAAATTATTCAAATGCGTAAATATTTTGCTCCAATCTTCCTTTTCAGCGATAGCAAAATTTTCTTTCTTGACTAAAAAATCTACAATCGTTCCTCTGTCCGAGGGGTCGCCGTCAGTGATGTAGCGATAGCCTCTTTGTTCGTCTTTCCGAACCAAAATAGTTTCAACGCTTCGCTCGGCAGTTCCGACGTTTTCCATGCGTTGTACAACGGTACAATTTCGCCCACTTTTGCTCTGATTGATTCGCCAACCCTTTGATTCTGCATAGGCTGCAATGTTAATTTCTTGTATGAATACACTAAGGTTATTTTCCATAAAAATAGATAATGTTTGAAAATGAAAAGTTAAAATTAGTTAAATATATTTTCAATATAAATAAATATAGTTTGTATATGAAAATATTAGTTTTTATGTTTGTGCCAGAATTGGGTCAAAATCATCTAAAATGAACGAATGGAAACATGAAGAAAAGGAACAGTTTTACCAAGGAAGTTTAGCCTTGACGATAGGCTTATACTTAGTTTATTTGGGCGGAGAGACTGCTATTTATCTATGGATGAACAATGCATCCAAAGTCCCAGGTTTTGTGTATATGAAGGTGTTTTTGTGCTTTTTTGGCTTGATTTTACTCATTTATGCCTTTATTCTTTTGCTGCCAATCATTCAATTGAAAGTCAGTAAACAAAAGCCAATTGTAGAAGCCATTGCGTGGGAACATTTCAAAACTATTGAACCAAAACTTGAAAGTTTTGCAGTAAAAACTCCCGATAAAACACCAGTTGACCGCCCCAAAGCTCAGACACTCACGAGGATCAATAAGGACTTGATAAAGACGAATCAAGTAACGGCAGTTTTGAACGAAGAAGATGTCACAAGAATCAAAAATATCAGTAATAATTTTTCAACCAAACAACAAAAATGATGAAAATAACCCCTTTTACAATGACCAATCAGCATTTGCAAACACTGGGTATTTACTTGATTTTAGTTACTTTATTTTCGTTCATACCCAACGCTCTCATGGCACAAGGAGTGGTTGGTGGCTTAAAGAATATCAGTAAAACCGTTCAATTGGTTGTCAATGTGGTTTTTACTATTGCCATCGTTATCGGACTTATTTCGGTAATAATTGGCTTCATCAGCGATAACCCAAACAAAATCATGCGATTGGTCTATTTAATCGTTGCCGTTTTGCTTTGGTTCGGATTTACGTTCGTGTTTGAGCAGGTCAAAACCGATGTCGGTGGTCAAGGAGGCTTTAACGGAAATTAAGATGCTAATCAAGAAATCCTTAGAAAAACCTACCCTCATTGTGGGTGTTGAAATGGGTGATTTGATGCTTTATCTCATCACAAGTTTTAGCTTTGTGATTGTGCTGAGTGTCATGCGAACATTCATACCCATTCCTGCTTGGGTCAATCTTATTTTACTTGCTGTGTTGGTGCTGGGCTTCATTGCTCTGCGTAAAATGACCCTAAAGAA
Source organism: Emticicia sp. (assembly GCF_043780375.1). GTDB lineage: Bacteria > Bacteroidota > Bacteroidia > Cytophagales > Spirosomataceae > Emticicia. The sequence goes on from NZ_JAYWCU010000295.1 coordinate 3,746, forward strand.
GCAAACAAGTTTCTTGAAAAGTTGGCTTTTCTGGCATTTATCTGCTCCTAAAAAAATCATCATGGACAAACCCAAATTTATTCGTGCGTACCATGCTAAAAAACAAACCCATGTTTGACCATCAGAGAAATTTTGAAAACGTCTTTCCTTACTTCGCCTTTGAGGACAATCTTTTGATACTGTCCGATGGCAGGGTTGGCATTGGCTACCGTGTGCAAGGCATTGAAATGGAAAGACTCAGTACGGGTGAGTTCAACAAAATTGGCGAAAATGTTTCGCAAGCCTTGAAAAGTCTCCCTGTGGGTGCTTGTGTGCAGATGCTAAATTTTTATTATTACGAAAAATCAAGTCCAACCGTGCGAGATAAAAATTACTACGAACAGCGTTTTATCCACTCGTTCGGTGAAAGACCCATTCAGCGACATGAGCAGTATTTATTTATCAGTTTGGGGGAAGAAAAAGATTATTCATTGACGAATAATTGGTTTGGTCGGGGTGATCAGGTGTTCGAGAACACCTTCAAGACGATTGCAATTTACAAGAAAAAGATTGAAACCATTGCCAATCAATTCATTTCCTTGGTCGGTATCAACGGTCTGACTTATCAACGCCTGACTGAAACCGAAATCATGCAGGTACTTTGTCAGTATTTCAATTTGGATTTTACGTCCAACCAAGACAATATATTTAAGACTTTCACACCAGATAAAGAACGTTTGGTTTTGGGAACTGATACCGTCAATATTATAAGTATGTCGGGTCAACCTACGAATGTCAATAATGACATGGACAATGGCTATAATGTATCGTTGTCACAGCTCTATGCACTGACTAATTATTTAGAAATTCCGCACATACTGAGTGTTACCTTCAAGCCCTTGGACACCCAAAAGGCGTACAATAAAATGGAGTTTGAGGCCAAGAACATTGCTCGTTTAGATTTTTTGATGTCTGAACAGCACCGTGCAAAAAGCAGGGATATGTTTGAATTTCTGAACGACGTTACTACCAACGGCAATTCATTGGTACATGTTTCGGTGCAATGCTTGGTGTGGAAACACGGCGGGCAAACGGACGAATACATTCAACAAGTGATGAAAGCCTACCGAGAAATGGGGGCGGAAGCGTATGTAGAAAATTTTGACACGACTAATCTTTTTGTGAGCAATGCCCCTTGCAATGCTTACCAAAACTTCCGTTGGCTTTTGATGGAAAATCAAGTAGCTGCTTGCTATTTCAATGCCACAACTTTACTCAAAAGTGATAAAAAGGGTGATTTATTGTGCGACCGCATGGGCAATCCATTATTGATTGATTTTTACGATACGGTGCGGTTTGAAAACAATAATTCTCTGACGATTGGCGTGCCAGGTTCAGGGAAAAGCTTTACGATGGGCAACTTGATTTTGCAAAGATTTTATCGGGGAGAAAGACAAATCATCATTGATGTGGGCGGAACTTACTTATCTATTTTTTATGCGATTCCTCCCGATAAATGCCGCTACTACGAATACGACCCCGAAAAACCATTGAAGTATAATCCTTTCTTGGTCAATTACGATGAATTAACGAGCGAATTCAGATTGAGCGAAGTCAAGATGGAGTTTTTAATCAACCTGATTGCCACGATTTGGCGAGGAAATGCCAATCTAAGCAACGCCGAACGAAGTATTTTAAACAAGTTGCTCAATCAATATTACGACGAGTACAACCAACAGAAGCAAGGAATGATACCGTGTATTCGGGGTTTTTATGATTTTTTGAAAAACTTTCAAGTAGTGAACGGGCAAACCGATGTCTATCAAAAATTGGAAAGAAATCTTAATATGGACGAATTACTCATCACCTTAGAACCCTTTGCGGTGGGGAGTTATCAAGCAATATTGAACTCAGATAGTAATACCGATGCCGAGCGTCCGATTGCTTCATTTCCATTGATTTGTTTCGATTTAGCAAAAATCAAGTCAAATCCTACTTTGTATCCCGTGGTAGGAATGCTCATCATTGAGCTGTCCTGCGATATTATTGATAAATACCCAAAGATTATCAAACGTATTTACATTGATGAAGCGTGGTCGATGTTAGACGGACTTTTGGGAGGATTCATCGAATATATGTACCGTACCGTTCGGAAATGTGAAGGTACAATCAGCATCATTACACAGGGAATTTCGGAGATACAAAACTCAGCTATTGGGACAGTGGTAAAAGATTTATCATCCACTGTTATCGTCCTTCGCCATACTGATTCCAACATGATTGATAAAATTGTCAAGTTTTTCGGACTCAGCAACCACGCCGAAGATTTATTGAAATCATTACGCAAGGATGCTAAAGACAAATGGCGAGAAATTTTTGTCAAAAGGGCAGATTTGATTCATGTGTATCGGGTGGAAGTACCCTCAAAAATTATCCCATTACTGACTTCCCGTGCGGAAGAACGCAACCGAATTCGAGAAATGTCGGAAGGGGGTAAATACTTTGACTACGCCATCAACCGCTTCGTAGAAGAACGAAAAGAGTTCTGAATGCTGAGTTCTGAGTTTTTTGAACATATCCCTAATAACTATTTACCCAATAACCATTAAACATTAAAAAAATGGATATTTTATTACAGGCAACCATCAGCGGAGATGCCTTATTCAAAACGGCTCAATTACTTGCCAACAAAGCCAAAGGTAATTGCTTAGAACTGGCAGGAATCATGCTGTTCATTCACTTTGCCTATATGCTTTTCAAAGTATTGGTTTTTGGCGAATCTTATAGCACCAGCGTTATGAATTTGATTCGAGTGGTAGCATTGATGTTTCTGATTGGCTATTATAATGACCTGATGGGTTTAGTTGTGGGTGCGGTCAATGAACTGGCCAATACCTATACCAAAGTCGATGACATTCTCGCCCAAATGAAAAAGGTATCTGGCGATGCCAATAATCCTTCAACCGAAGCCAGCGGCTGGGATTTATTGACAATGGATTTTGGCAAACTAATCAATGTCGTTCTGACCGCTATTCAGAATGGCTTGTCTATGATTATTCGTTTGCTATTAGAAAATGTAAAAAATGTACTGGTCGCCTTCACTTATTCCGTTGGCATTTTTGCCGCTGCCCTCAGTACCGTGCCAGGATTGGGCGGAACAATCACTCACTGGTTTCGCTCGATGTTGAATATTTTGTTTTGGACACTCACCCTTGCCGTTTTGGACAATTTGGTGGTAGGTTTATCAACCACTATCCAGACAACTAATCAGGGTAGTGACATTATCAAAATGTTGGTCGTCAATTTGGCTTTGATTATCATGTATTTGGGTGTGCCATTATTGACTACCATTTATATTGGTTCTTCAGCCATTGGTGGAATCATCCGAAGTATGCAAGGTGTATCGGGTGGAATGGTTGGAGCAACTTTGTCGGGTGCGGGTTCAGTAGGAAAATCTGCTTGGGCAAAATCAGCCGATATGCGAACGAAAGCATGGACAAGTACCAAACAGGGTTTTTCAAATGTCTTTGGCAATAATTCTACTAACCGAACGAAATCATGAGTGAAAAAATCAGCATTGCCATTAGAAGTCTGTTTGCGGCCAATGATGTCAATAAATACATTGATAGACTCTTTTTTTTGATTCAAATGAGTGTCTTTCTGCTCTTGTTCTCCAATGTACTTTGGGGATTATTATTTTGGAATGCCACCAAAAATGCCGACCAAAAAGTATTTGTTCGTTCGGGCAAAGAAATGTTTGCCGCTCTGCTGGCTGACAATGAAACCCGCAACATCGGGCAAGCACGGGGACTCATCACCACATTTGCTCATTTATTCTATGAAAGTGATGCAAAATCATTCAGCGAGCGACTTAACGAAGGATTTTGGCTTTTGAGTAAACAAGATGCCCAAGCCATTTACAAAAACTTCATTGACGAGAAAGTACAGGAAAACTATACCAAGTTCAATGCTTATTCCAAAATAAAGATTGATAGTATTGGCGTGGATATGTCGGTTGTGCCGTACCGATGCACTTTACTTTTTCAACAATCCATTTATTTCAATGAGCAAGAAAAAGTCAGCCCAATCGGGACAATTTTCGAGTTACAACCAGTGCCTTACTCCGAAAAGAATCCCTACGGATTACAAATTCAAAACTTTAATTACATCGAGTATCAGTCAAACGATACACCAACTAAACAATAATTTTATGAAAAAGCTCCGTTACTTGTTACCGTTCCTATTTATCTCGTTCAGTATCTATTCTCAGAAAACAGATACAATTTATGTCAATTCATCTGCCACGACCTATTTGATTTTTGATGAAGCCATTACACTTTTCAATTTGGGAAATACGGATTTTCAAGCCCAAACGGCTTCAACTACTCCATCAAGTATGGGTTCACAGGTTTTACTCTTGAAAGCAAAAATACCGAATGCAAAGCCAACTACTCTATTATTAACACACGGCAAACAAATTTATCAAACCTATTTGCATTACCAAGAACCCCTCAACCAATCTTTCTACGATTATCGTACTGAGAACCAGTCGAAAGAAGCCCATAATACAATGGACGAAAATCTACGATTAGACGATAAGTTTAAAAAGTTAGCAGTTTCTCCAATGAATGTTTCTTACAAGAAAATGCAATCGGGTATGTTACTCCGTTGTGAAAACATCTATACTGATGCCAATGGGGTTTACCTCAAATTTTCACTGAGTAACGAAAGTTCGATAGCCTACGAAATTGACAATGTTTCTTTCTCTTACCATTCAAGAATGAAGAAAAAAGCCATTAATCGTTTGCAATCTTTGGGTATTGAAGAAGTCAATATCTTGAAAAGTATTGAGCCAGTCAAGATACTCATCTCGCAAAAGAGTGAAAATTACTATTACTTTATTCCGCTTTATGCAACTACCGAAAATGGCTTTTTGGAGGTCGTTTTTCGAGAGAAGAATGGTTTACGTAATATCAAAATTGCGATTCCTTTCAAGAAAATACTAAAGGCAGAAATGCTGTAAATCATGCAAAATGGAATAAAATAATGGAAAATGAAGAAATTCAGACTGGAACAAAAAAGACAAGTTTTGAGTGGCATTCCGTGAAAGAACTACTTTTGTCATGGTTCAAGCAGTACAAGTTACTCGTTATTTTAGGAAGTGTATTTTTATTGTTGGTCATGTTTTATGGGGTATCCAAATATATTCGCAAAGAAATTGTTAAAAACATGAATTTCGCTATGCCAAAAATTGATGTTGGCAAAGACAACGACAAGAACAGCAAAAAAACATCGGATGGAGAAATGCTTGCTTACGTCAAACAAGGAGTAGAAGACGAAAAATTGAAGGATAAATCAACCTTAAAGGTACAAGACAAAGGATTAAAGACTTTTCAAGGCAGTAAGGCATTTGCGGAAAATACGTCAAGTATTGTCGAAAACGAACCAACAAAAGTTGTTGAAAAGCCGCCAGTTGTTGAAATTCCAAAAGTCATTCCACTAAGAACAATTTTACGTGATGGGGGAAGAAAAAGATATAGTAAAGCCGCTGTAACTCCCCAAACAAAACCAATTGAAAATAATACTTTCAATACCACCAGTTTGGAAAATACAACAACTATTACTAATCCCCAACGTAAAAAAGAACTTATCAAAGCGGCGATTTATGGTACTCAGGTTGTACGAAATAATTCTACCGTCAGAATTCGATTATTAGAAGCCATGACGATTGAAGATGAAATCATTCCTGCCAATACCTTATGCAGTGGCGTTGCCATGATCGGTGGCAATCGACTTATCATTATGGTAACTGCTTTCAAAATCGGTGCAGATTATATTCCTGCCAAAATGGTCGTGTATGATAGTAATGATATGTTGCCTGGCATTGCCTATCTCAGCGATAATACCAAAGGTCAAATTCGCCAACAAAATAACCAAGCCATTGATAATGTCGATAATATGGTTTACAATATCGGTAGTTCGGTAGGAATTGTTGGCCAAGTGGGGGCTGGTGTAGTAACGGGTATTTCTCGCTCATTGCGTTACGGCGGTGTGCAGAAAAAATCGGGTGAAATTGAATTGAATGAAGGGTACAAAGTCTTTTTAAAACCAAATTAAACCAACCGTGGCGACGGCAACTAACGCACTGAAAATGAAAAAGCTATTACGGGCGGCGTTCCGCTTGGCGGCATTCCGCATATGTTTCATCCTGTGTTTGAATCTGAACGTACAAGCACAGGTGTCCATTGACCCAACGGCAATAGAACGTTTAATACAGTTGAAAAATTTGGTTGATAAAGCCAAAACTCAGATTGCTCAACTCAAAAGTGTAACCAAGCAAGGAGCAGCAACCAAAGCCAATACAACGGGTATTTTGGAAACAGGTTCAAAAATTGAAGACCTCCTGCGAAGCCCCGATGAATATCTGAAATTAGCTTACCATTCGATGATGTACAACGATGCCACCGCCATTATGAAGTTGAATAGTGCTTTAAAAGGCTCTTTTGCTTCTAATTTGAATACCAATTTTAAAATCTCCGATTTAGCACCTTATATGGATGGCAAAAACTATTCCGATAAAAGTGGTTCTGCTTTCTATGACCTTGTTACGAAGGGAACAACCATTGATAATAAAAATGGTATTCAGTCTTTTAGTGATTTTTTGGGTAGTCAAAAATCCTTTATGAGCCGTCAATATGCCTTACAAACTGCTTTACAAAAAAAGAAAATGCAGCAAGCTATGACTTATTATCAATTAGCCGAAGAATTAGAAAGTAAAGCAATGGCAATTAACGATGGTGTAAAAAGTCGAAACAACGGCACGGCTTTCCGATTGAGTAATCAAGGAGTATTTGGAGATATTGGTAGTGATTTGGGGGGAGATTTATTTGGTGATTTATTTTCTTCGGAGGGAATTTCAATGCCTTCCTTTTCATCGGGAACAATGACCGTCAATGGCAAGAATTATGTCATGGATGCAATGGGAAATGTTTATGATGCCAATGGAACTTTAATTACCAAAGATTTAAGTTTTGGGGCAAAAGAACAAGCATTGGAGGCTTTCTTGAAGGATAATCCCAACTTAAAAACTACACTTGGCAATGCTTTTAATGAGTTTATGTCTAATCCATTTGGGTCAATTGGGGCATTATTCAAAGGTGGCCCAAAAACACCAGCAGATTACTTGGACGAAATTATGAAACAAAGACTTACTACTTTAAAGCAAAATGAAGCCAACGCTATTCAAAATGAGATTTACAATAGCATTATGAAAAACGCCTTCGCTGCAAAAAATGACGATTATTCATCTTTGGCCAATAGTTTTGATTCGAGTCCTATTGGGAATTTATCAGGAATGTCAGCGGGACTACGAATGAATACTGGCGAACGCATGTTGCTCAATAAAGCAAGCCTTGATTTACTGACTAAAGCCCAAGAATTGCGAGAAAAAGGCGATAAGTTGATGCTGGAAGCCTTAGACCGCACCGAAACACAAAAACGCTTGGATGGTATCTGGTCGGCACAAATGTTTAGAAATACACTATCTAACATTAAAATCTAATGCAGAAATTCATATTAATAGGCATACTTGTTTGTTGTTGGTCTTGCCAAAATTCAATTAACCATCTTTCTAATAATCCACAAAAGGCAGCTATTGCTTATTGTCAATTAGCCAACGAAGGTATCAAGGGCGATACGGCAAAGTATAGTTTATACAAAAATGCTTTTTTGAAAGATAATATTACCCAAAAAGATATTTTCGGTGCGATACTTATTTACAGTACCGCAAAAATGACTCAAAAAGGAACAATTGCAAGTTTTAAAAATCTGGAGGAACTGATATTTAAAAAAGATGCTTCGGGTAAAATGCTTGAAGTATCGGAGAAAATTCTGTTCACTTTTGAGAATAGTTCAACGGATACCGTTGTGGTGAAACTCGTTAAAGACAAAAATGTTTGGCGTTTAAAATGGCAAAATATTGATGATTTAGAAGGAAAATAAAGCCTTGCCTTGCTTTTGTATTTTCAAATTAAGTAATAGATTTGTGTAATTGAAAAATACGCTGTAAATATATTTTAATACACAAAATAGAAATGGAACGAGACAAGCAAGCATATTTAGAAACGATTGATAATTACGCTCAAATCATCGCTGATTTACCCCAGTTTTTAGATAATGCCGATGACACAATTCATGAAATTGCGAGTAAGATTGATATTTCGTTTTCGGCACTGAGCAATAAAAAACATGGCCGCCGAGATTGGAAATACGAGGAAGTCAATAAACTAATGCAATTACTGGGTAATGAAAAGCAGAAAGAAGTAGTCAAAAACTATATTTTAATCGTCAATGATATTTTACCAATCATTCTAGAAAATGGCATTCGATTCAGTTTTATATTTGAGAAAGCTGGAATGACAGTCGGGAATTACCAAGTTAGAAGTCGCTCAATCTCAGCGTGGGATGTTTCGGAGGTACGACGAATTATTGATGCGTTGAAGTTTTAAATAGCATAACAGACAAAAAGAAAGCCTGATAATCGTATTGCAGATTGTCAGGCTTTTATTTTTGAAATATAATTTTTGAAAATGTTATTCTGTTCTCAGATACAATTGTGTATTGCATATTGTATTGCATGTACTCAATTTACGAGAAGGTATTAAATTAAAAAAGCCTCATAATCTGTTGATTATAAGGCTTTTAACTCTGCTCTCGAACTTGGGCTCGAACCAAGGACCCTCTGATTAACAGTCAGATGCTCTAACCAACTGAGCTATTCAAGAATGTAAACTATTTATTATATTTACTTACAATTTCGCTGTTCCGAAACCATAATGCAAAGGTAACATTTTTAGTTTTTGTTGTCAAGAAAAAAAATGATTTTTTTTTCAAACAAACTATTTTAGCTTCGTTAGTGTGTCGCACGCTCCAAAATCAACTCCTTAATTTTTCGAGCATCACCTTTAGAAAAGTTTTCAATAATAATCTCATGCTCTCTTGCACGGGCTTTAATGCGAATAGTAGCAAAAAATATACCTGAGTCAATTTCAACGCCTGCAATATCGTTGTAGAAAACAAAATTCTCGCTACTACTAAATACTTTACGTTCTTTAAAAGTAACGCCTTTTTCACCGAAAATTACTTCATCGGGCATCAAAGGATTTTTGATTGTACTTGCTGAAAATCTCTCATTCATAATTATTGAAAATTGAAGGTTCAAAATGGGACATACACTACTTTTTTTGTTTCAAAAAACTCTTCTTCGAAATGGGCAGACAGGTTATATAATGTGTATTTTCCACCAAACTCTTGCAATTCTTCTTCTAAATCGCCTCCTTTTAGGTACAAAATGCCATTTTTGAAGTCATTTTGTTGCTTTTTAGAAACTTTATTCTCTACCCAAGTATAAAAAGGTTTTAATCTTGTAACAGCTCGACTGACAATAAAATCATAATCATTTGCTACATTTTCAGCTCTTTCGTGTTGAGCCGTGAGATTATTTAGACTAATTGCCTGAGCAACTTCTGTTACAACTTTTATCTTTTTACCAATTGAATCAACCAAATGAAAATGGCATTCAGGAAATAAAATTGCCAACGGAATTCCCGGAAATCCCCCGCCTGTGCCAACATCCAAAATTTCAGAACCAGCTTTAAACGAAATCACTTTGGCAATGCCCAATGAGTGTAAAATATGCTTTTCATAAAGATTTTCAATGTCTTGTCGAGAAACTACATTAATTTGTGCATTCCACAAAGTATATAATTCTTGTAACTCACCGAATTGCTTTAACTGCTTTTCGGAAAGATTTGGGAAATATTTTGTTATCAAGGAAACGTCTGACATATAAAATCTTGTGGGGCTTAACGCCATTTAATTTTCTTGGGATTTGAAAAAATCGTGATAAGACCAAAAACTAAATAATAACCAGCATAAAGCAAATCATAATATGGTATTTTCCACGAATT
>NZ_JAYWCU010000296.1:0-40735 GCF_043780375.1 Emticicia sp.
GTCGCCAGATGGAAGTACGAAGACAAGCAAACAGCTACGAACAGAGCTTTATAATAAACAAACGGGCGATGTTCCTCATATTGAAATTAAAGAATATAATTAAATTTTCATGAAATTACTCGAAAACAAAATAGCCTTAATTACAGGTGCTTCACGTGGAATTGGACGTGAAATTGCTAAGAAATTTGCCGAACAAGGGGCAAGTGTTGCTTTTACTTATTTATCAAGTGTAGAGAAAGGACAAGCCCTTGAAGCAGAATTGTCAGCGTATGGTATAAAAGCCAAAGGATACCGCTCTGATGCTTCCGATTATTCTTCTGCTGAGCAGTTGGTAGTTGATGTAGTAGCTGACTTCGGGACACTCGATATATTAGTAAATAATGCGGGTATTACTCGTGATACACTTTTAATGCGAATGTCTGAAGAGCAATGGGATGAAGTAATGCGAGTAAATTTGAAGTCCGTTTTTAATTTAACAAAAGCGGCTACCAAGCCAATGATGAGAGCAAAAAGTGGTTCAATTATCAACATTACCTCTGTTGTAGGCTTGATGGGAAACGCTGGACAAGCCAATTATTCGGCGTCGAAAGCTGGTATTATTGGCTTCACAAAGTCAATTGGAAAAGAATTAGGCTCCAGAAATATTCGCTCAAATGCTATTGCCCCAGGTTTTATTGAAACTGAAATGACTGGAGAATTGAACGAAAAAGCTTTGGAAGATTGGTTGAAAAACATTCCCCTTAAGCGAGCAGGTCAAGGTGAAGATGTTGCCAATGCATGCGTATTTTTAGGTTCCGATATGTCGAAATATATTACGGGGCAAGTTTTACAAGTCGATGGTGGAATGTTAATGTAAATAAAAGATGTTTTTTAGTATCGCCAAAATGCAATTCTTTCATTTTGGCGATATTTTTTTTGTATCTTGGCAGAATATTTGAACACTAAAATTTGTTATAATTTAGTGCATTATTGCACATTTGACATTGATTTTTATAATAACTTATAAATTATCAGAAAACTTAAGTTTTCTATCTACTATTTACTTTATAATGAAATCAGAACTAATTTTTCAATCTACACCTTGGTTTATTGCACTTTGTCTGTTAGCAGGAGGGATTTATGCTTTTGTACTTTACCAAAACAAGAAAACATTTTCGACGCTGCAAAACAGAATCCTTGCCATCGTACGGGGGATTTTAGTGAGTTTACTAGCATTTTTGCTATTAAATCCGTTATTACGCAATAATAAAACTTCGATTGAAAAACCCACTGTAGTCTTGGCGATAGATAATTCAACGTCCATGACCCAAAGCGGACAAGAAAAACTCAATGCTTTAAAACAAAATCTTCAAAAACTAAAAGAATCTATTGAGAGCAAAGGAGCGAGTGTTGAAATTCAAAGTCTTACAGAAAACAATGATAATCAAGATATTAATGCCATAAAATTCAAGGAAAACAAGTCTAATTTGTCCGAAATGTTGGCAAATATCAAAAATAGTTATGAAGGAAGAAATCTGACAGATGTTATTTTGGTGTCTGATGGAATTGCCAATGAAGGTATTTCGCCAACTTATGGTAAGTATAATTTCAATATTCATACCGTTGGTTTGGGCGATACTACACAAAAAAAAGATGTCAAACTCAATACTATTTATGCCAATCGAATTGCTTATTTGAGTAATAAGTTTCCAGTACAAGCCGAGATATCCAGTTTTGGTTTTCAAGGAAAATCTACAACTATTATTCTAAAACAAGCAGGAAAGGTGCTTGATAAACAAATCCTTAACTTTGATAAAGCCGATGATTTGAAGCAAATTACATTTTATGCAACTGCCGAACAGAAAGGAATGCAACGCTTTACGGTTGAGATTATACCGTTAGGGGGCGAACATTCGATAAAAAATAATGTAAAAGATGTGTATATTGATGTGGTTGATGGCAAAGAAAAGGTATTAATCGTTGCTCTCGCCCCACATCCTGATATAAAAGCCTTAAAAACGATTATTGAGAAAAACGAATTGTATGAGCTAACCGTAAAGATTATTCAAAGCGACAATTTGAGCGAAATAGGTTCACAACCTTTCGATGTTTTAATTTTGCATCAATTACCAGATATTTATGGAGCAGGAAGCGGCGTTGTAAGTAGACTTTTGGCACAAGGCAAACCAACGTTGTTTGTTTTGGGCAATCAGACAAATATAACGACGTTCAACGGCATGCAGCAAACCCTTTCGGTGGCTGCACAAGGGGGGAAAGCAGATAAAGTAACAGCTAAATTTAATAGCAGTTTCAATTTATTTAACCTTGATGGTGATAAACTAAGTATTCTTGAAAGACTTCCGCCTATTTTGTCGCCTTTTGGAGAGTATAAACCAACAGCAGGCAGCGAAATTATTTTGTATCAACGAGTTGGCTCATTGGTTACTCCTAAGCCTTTACTAATAGCAAATACTATAACTGCACGGAAATCGGCGATTTTGGCAGGAGAAGGACTTTGGCAGTGGCGTTTGGAAGAGTTTGCTTTGACTGACAAACAAGAAATTGTCGACGAAATTATTATGAAAACTTTGCAATTAATTTCTGTGAAAGATGATAAACGGAAATTGAGAGTTTACCCAATTGCTCCTGAATTCTCGGTAGACGAAAAAGTTATTTTTGAAAATGAAGCCTACAATGACATTTATGAACGAATCTATAACCAGGAAATCAAGTTAGATATTACTGATGAAAAAGGTAAAGCTCGAACTTATAGTTATACAACCACCAAAGATAATAGCCGTTTTGAAATTACTGGTTTGACAGAAGGTGTTTATCGTTATAAAGCTGCTACACAAGTTTTGGGCAAAAGTGAAATAGTTGATGGACAATTTATTGTTAGAAATACAGATTTGGAAAACCTTAATTCAACTGCTGATTTCAACATGCTTCGCACTTTAGCAGTACAAAATAATGGGCAGTTTTTCGTGGCAAATCAGTTAGAGAAATTGAAAGATTTTTTGTTATCAAACAAAGCTCCTGACAAAGTTACAAGTATTGAAGAAATGAACGAATTTATTAATTTAAAATGGGTTTTCTTTGTGCTTTTAGCATTAGCTACCATCGAATGGAGTGTACGAAAATACTTGGGAAGTTATTAATTAGAAAGTAAATATAATTTGAATAAAATTCGCAATGGAATTTTATTCAAATTATATCACGAATAAAAAGCATCTTTTATCACAAATCCATCATTTCTCTTTAATCATGCTTTATTTTCCTCTAATTTTGCATTTAAAAATATTAATTTAAAAGCTCCTTTAGGGGTTTAGGGCTATGAATATCGGAGATAAAGTAAGGTTAATACACTCAAAAGAGGAAGGCATAATCACAAGATTTTTGAAGAATGATGTGGTAGAAGTCGAGATTGAAGCAGGGTTTAAGTTGCCAGTTTTGAGACGAGAATTAGCCGTTGTTTCTAAGTCAGAAGACAAGGCTTTTAAGCCTCAAACGACGTCATTAGAACAAACTATCGAAAAACGTAGCGAGAGCAAAGTAAAGGCCGACAAAGGTATTTTCTTGGCATTCTTACCGCTAAACGACAAAACTGTTTCTCTTCATATTATAAATAATACCGACTGGGATTTGCCATTTTCACTCACTACTGGTTCGGACAAAACCCATCGAGGTATTATGGGAGGGTTTCTAAAAGCACGAAGTGTGCAATCTTCTCCTACTGACTTAGCTCTAAAGGATTTTGATGAATGGGGTAGTTTTACTTTTCAAGCCTTTTATCATACTTTTGGTTTTTTTGTTGAATGTCCAACTTTTATTAAAAAGCTGAGATTAAGAGCAAATACTTTCTTCAACCAAAAGAAAATAGCCCCATTACTTCAAAAAGAAACTTATTTGTTTCAATTAGATGCGGAGGATGTACCTGAGGCTCCTTTACTTATCAATGCTTCAGAACTAAAAGAGAAGATGTTAGCAAGCAAAATGGAAGAGTTTTTACCTAAAACCTTCGAAAAACCTTCACCAACAATTGACTTACACATTGAGCAACTGACTAATAATAATTTAATAATGAGCAATGCTCAAATGCTTGAACTACAATTACGTACTTTTGAAAGCAAGTTTGAGAGTGCAATTGCCAGCGGTATGGATGAAATTGTGTTTATTCATGGTGTAGGAAATGGTGTGCTGAAGCAGGAAATTCAACGAAAATTAGCAGGGCACAAAAATGTAGCATGGTTTCAAGATGCCCAAAAAGAAAAATTTGGCTATGGAGCTACACGTATAAAAATCAAATAATTTACGAATTATTTTTTAGTTTAAGAATAGGTTATTCAAGTAATTTTCGGTCATTTTCGACGTTTTAATCTTAAAATTATTATCAATTAAGAATGAAAAGTAAATTTATTGCGGTTTTTTTAATAGTATTTATTAGTTTTTCTTTTAATGTTAAAGGACAAAAAGCAGTTCCAGAAGCACCCATAGAAAAATATTTACAAGACACAGTTCACGTGCAGAAAATCCCTTCCACTATTAGTATTCCTTTCGATATTTCAATGAATGACATTGAAAAACAAATCAATACGACTGTTACTGGGCTCATCTACGAAGACAATAGTTATACCGACGATAATAACGATAATTTCAAATGCAAGGTTTGGAAAAAAGCAAATATTGTTATAACTGCAGCCACCAACGATGTTTTTGATTTTACAGTTCCAATAAAAGTTTGGGCAGAAAAAGGCATTGGAGCTTTTGGTATAATGAGGTATATTCCTTTAGATTTTGAGATGAACTTGAAGTTTTCGACCAAATTTACTATAAAACCTGACTGGTCGGTACAAACTTTTACTACCCCCAATGGCTATGATTGGATAACAAAACCGAAAGTAAATGTCGGTTTCGATGTACCACTTGATTTTATAGTAGGTAAAATTATTGATAATAACCATGCAAAATTTGCTAAGACATTAGATGATGCTGTAGCAAAAAACATGTCAATTAAGCCTTATGTTGTGCAAGCCTGGAATGCAGCTTTGCAACCTTATTTGGTTTCCGAAGAGTTTCATACTTGGGTAAAAATAACCCCTTTAGAGATTTCGATGATACCGCTAACAACATCAGGACGTAATATTAAGTCAATTATGGGGATAAAAGCCTATACAGAAACTTTGACAGGTAATCGCCCTTTTGCTCCGTTTGTAGTGAGTTCTGTACCGAATTTGAAAATTGTCACAGGTATTCCGAATGATTTTCAAGTGGGTTTGATGAGCGATGTGCTATTCACTGAAGCGGCGGCAGTGGCAAAAAGTAAGTTCATTGGTCAAAAATATGAATTTCAAGAAGGAAAATACAAAATTGAGATTATTGATATTGATGTTTTTGGAAGTAACGAATATTTAGTCATAAAAGCAGATATAATAGGTAATCTAAAAGGCAGCATATATATAAAAGGAATACCTGTTTATGATCCAATTAAGAAGATGGTAGTATTGAGTAACTCACAATTTGATATAAAAACTAAAAATATATTAGTAAAAGCTGCCGCTTGGCTCTTAGAAGGTAAGATGGTAAAAATGATTCAAGACGAATATGGCTTGCCAGTCGATGAATTGATAACTTATGCCAAGCAAAATGTAGAATCTGCCATGAATACTGAATACCGTAAAGGTGTGAAACTGAGTGGAAAAATAGATAGTATTGTGCCAGATAAAGTTTATCTTACGCCTACGAGCATCATTGCAGTAGTTTTAGCAAAGGGAAAAGTTGAGTTAAAAGTTGATGGTCTTTAGAGGTTGTTTAAGTTCTTTGATTTGGGTTAAAAATACACCTTTTTAACTTACTCTTCGCTAAAAATTGCTCATTTTGCCCGCAAAATTTCACAATTTTTAGCTCAATTAAGTCAAAAAAGTGTCATTTTTAACCATCAAAAAAAACTTAAACAACCTCTTAGGCTCTCGTTTCAAAAAATCCTCCGTACCTTTACACCGAAAAAGAAATAAGTCATCTTATCGCGATTCTACTTCGGTAGGGTTGAGGAAAGTCCGAACAACACAGAGCATCATGCTACCTAACAGGTAGGAGATAATCGGGTGACTGATTATTTACAGCCAGTGCAACAGAAAATATACTACCGCTCAAAACGGAAAAGGTGAAAAGGTGGGGTAAGAGCCTACCGCTCGTTTGGCGACAAACGGGGCAATGTAAACCTCATGAGTTGAAAAACCAAATAAACCGACGTAGTTCCCTTAATTGAGAGCAAAGGATTGCTCGTCTGAGTCGGAGGGTAGGTTGATAGAGGCAAGTAGCGATACTTGTTCGAGATAAATGATAAGAACAGTTTACTGTACAGAATTCGGCTTATAGGCTTATTTCTTTTTTATTTCTTCAAAAATCAGATAAAAAAAACCTTCTTTTAAAGCTTAGTTTACGTTTTTACTTGACAAAATCCCTGTAAACATTTGATTTTCAATGTAATAATACTACCTTTGCAGTCCAAAAGATAAAAAGGGGACGAGTTCCCCACCTTTAAATCAAAAAATAACAATGGCAGTTAAAATCAGATTAGCAAGAAGAGGACGCAAGCAAGCTCCAGTTTATGACATCGTTGTAGCTGATGCTCGCTCACCACGTGATGGTAAGTTCATCGAAAAATTGGGTCAGTACAACCCCCAATCTACCCCTGCAACTATTTCTTTGAAAGATGATAGAGCAGTGTACTGGTTAATGGTAGGTGCAGAACCAACCGACACTACACGCAAAATTTTATCTGTAAGAGGCGTAATGTTGAAAAAACATTTACAGGTAGGTGTTGAAAAAGGTGCAATTACAAAAGAAGTAGCCGATGCACGTTTTGAAGCATGGTCGAATGAAAAAGAAGCAAGCCGTAATATTAAAATTGCGAAATTGACAGAAGGCAAAGATGCTACTAAGAAAGCAGCATTTGATGTAGAGAAGAAAAAACGTGCTGATATGGAAGCCGCTCAACAAAAATTAGCAGTTGCTGAAGCTGAAGCAGAGATTGCAGCCGAAGAAGCAGAAGTTGCTGTTGAAGAGGTTGTTGAAGCTCCAGTTGCAGAGGTTGTTGTTGCAGAAGCTCCAGTTGCAGAGGTTGTTGTTGAAGCTCCAGTTGCAGAGGTTGTTGTTGCAGAAGCTCCAGTTGCAGAGGTTGTTGTTGAAGCTCCTGTTGTTGCAGAAGTCGCTACTAAGGTAGTAACTGAAGCATAATTCTGAACAAAGCACTAAGTTATATAAAATCCTCGCCCAACAAGCGAGGATTTTTATTTAGAAGAATAAAATGTTTACAATTTGGATGAAAAGTAATGATATTAGATTAGTAAGCGACTATTTTTTTTACTCATACAAAATTCATTCATTCACTCATTAGATTATGACCAAAGACGATTGTTATTTACTCGGAAAATTGACCAAAACTCACGGCCTTAAAGGCGAACTGGCTATTTGGCTTGATGTCGATTATCCAGAAGAGTATGAAGAGTTAGATTCTGTTTTGTTGGAAATCAAGGGAGAGTTGATTCCTCACTTTGTGGCGGAAATTCAGATTAGACCTAATAAGTCAATCATTAAATTTGAGGACATTAATACCATTGAGGAAGCTCAAAAAATAGTCAATTGTGATATATATTTGCCCAATGATAATCTTCCAGAATTAGATAATGATCAATTTTATTACCACGAAATTATAGACTTTGATGTTATTGATGAGCAAAAAGGAAAGCTCGGTAAAGTGACAGCAGTTTATACCTCCGAAGCTCAAGATTTGATTGCCATGGTTTATGAAAATTCAGAAATATTGATTCCTGTAAGCGACGAAATTGTAAAAACTGTTGATAGAATAAAGAAGGAACTTTATACTAATTTACCCGAAGGTTTGTTAGAAATTTATCTAAATACTGACTCAGAATCTGATACAGAAAAAGATTTTTAATCATAATAATTTATGCTTCATATTGATATTATTTCATGCGTACCACGCTTGTTAGACAGCTTCTTTGACCACTCTATTTTGAAGCGTGCCAAAGAAGCGGGGCATGCCGAAGTAGTAGTACATGACCTCCGAGATTACTCCGAACAGAAGCAAAAACAAATAGATGATTATGCTTTTGGCGGAGGAGCAGGAATGGTGCTTGGAATTGAAACAATTGCTCGTTGTATTCGTAATTTACAAAGTATTAGAATGTATAACGATATAATTTATATGACTCCCGATGGAGAACGTTTCCAACAGCAAATGGCAAATCGTCTTTCGATGAGTCAAAATCTCATTATTTTATGTGGACATTACAAAGGTATAGACGAGCGAGTACGTGAGCATTTTATTACGAAAGAAATCTCGATTGGCGACTACGTTTTATCAGGGGGAGAGCTTCCAGCAGCCGTTGTAAGCGATGCCCTCATCAGACTAATTCCTGGGGTATTAAATGATGAAACATCGGCATTGACAGATTCATTTCAAGACAATCTTTTAGCTCCACCTGTCTATACTCGCCCTGCTGATTTTGAGGGCTGGAAAGTACCAGAAATTTTACTTTCTGGCCATGAAAGAAAAATTAGTGATTGGCGTATGGAGCAATCAATTAAACGCACTGAAGAACGTAGACCAGATTTATTGAAGTAGGAGTTTTGGAGTATCGAACCAATCTAATGTTGTGCATTAAATCGAATTTACTAATCATTTAATCCCTTTCTATTGAGAATTTGTTGCATACAATTTTCAACCCTTGACTCCCGAGTTTTGGACTGCTTGGGTGCTGAAAAGTGAAGAATATAGGCTCTTTGTCGTCCCGGTGTCAATGCCTCAAAAGCAGTTTTCAAGGCAGGGGTTTTATCAAATTTATTTTGAAATTCTTCAGGAAATATGAGTTCTGTATTTTTTTTAAATTCCACTTTCAAACCAGCTTTTTCCACTTCAATGGCTTCATAAATATAGGCTTTCAAGATGATTTCCACCTCAACTATTTCTCGAAGATTAGTGAAACGAATTTGGCGTGCTGACTGCACATTCTCAGTTTGTTGGATTAGAATATCATTAGCATCATTTAACAAGGCACCTTTGAAAAACAAAACTGCACAGTATTCTTTAAACACATGTATTAAAACTATGTTGCTTTTCTGAAACGTGTAACAAGGAACACCCCACTTCAATTCTTCTGTCAGCCCACAGTCAAGAACTACCGTTCTCAATTGCTCCAGTTCTTTCTGCCATTTTTTGGCTTTACTAAAATAAAAATCAACTTTAGGATTCATTCTATTTATTAAAATTAATTGAAATGATTTTTCTTTCCGCCCTTGACTGAAGCTGAATTGTAGATGAAGTTACAACGGCAGTCCCAATTTTGGCAATATATTGTTATGTGCCTGCCATTTGTCCAGTTAAGTATGCTTCAACAATAGTTTGCAGTGCAGATTGAGTACTACATGCCAGTTGACATCATTGTCGTGCAATAATTAATGCAATGAATTGTTGTCAAAAGTAATATTACATTAAAGCTCAAATTGTCAAATTGATCAGTAGTAGAAATATTATAGTCATAGTTAAGTTTATTCCACTTAAAATCTGGGCGAATAACCAATAATTCTTCGTCCTGTTTGTTCAATATAACATAAGATTCTTTAAATATTCCTTTATGCTTTAAAATAAAATCTCTTTCAATTTCGTCAAACCGTGTATTTATTATAAAATCCCCATTCCAAATCATTTTAAAGTTCAATAAAATTTTTTCGTTTTGTTTTAATTCTATTGTGGTTCCCCAAAAACCCTTGGGTTCAATTTGGTAAGTCATAGTTCCTCCTAAAATCATTTCAGCTTTAAATGAAAACCATTTTTCATATTTTAGTCTACCGATTTCTTGATCATTTAATGTTAAACTAAAATGTTTTGTGTCCTCTGATTTTATTTTATACTCTTTCATTTTATATAGTGTATTGTTGGTCTAACTTTTACTATTTGGTATGGATGTGCATTCGTGCAATTTTCCGCATGCTTGATGTGTCGTCAAATTTTATAGATACTACCACGGTCCAATCTGTTTAACTTGATAAAATCGAGTGCCGTTAAACCGATAAAGACCTTGACCCGTACCCCACCACATAGTTCCCGATTTGTCTTGAAACATACTTTGGACACAGCAATTTAGACCATTGGCAGGTGTAAAGACAGTAAACGCATTTGGATTTGATAGGGGAACTGAAGGGTCAAATCTTGTTGTACTGCCTCGTGCTGTAATCCAAACGATACCCGACTGTTCTATAATTATTCCCCAAAACTCTGTTCCGCCTAAGCCGTCTTTGGGAGTATATTCTGTAAAAGTTTTGCCGTCAAATTTACAAATACCGTTTTTCATTGTAAACCACATATTGCCTATTTGGTCTTGTGCAATACCACCTGCATAGTTCTCACCCAAACCTTTTTTTTCATTGAAGTTTACAATCGTTTTTCCATCATAGCGAAAGACACCGTCATCAGAAGAAGCAAACCAAATATTTCCATTTTTGTCTTCCATAATGCCTGCAACATTTATAGACGTGAGTAATGGAAATAGTGAAAAGCATTGACCACCTTTTGTATCTGCAGAGGGGTCATATTGGTAAACGCCACCATGAGTGCCTACCCAAATAGTACCTGATTTGTCAACAAGTATGCTTTTTCGACTTATATCGATATGGCTCAAGCCATCTTTCTCATTATAATTCCTAAAGGTTTTTCCATCATATTTATAAACACCTTGGTCAGTGCCAAACCAAATATTTCCATTTTTATCTTCATTTATAGCAAAAACCGAGGTGTTTATAAAACCATCAGGATTAGAAAAGTAGGTGAGTGTTTTTTCATCATACCTTACCACGCCTTCGCCAATTGTACCAAACCATAAATTACCTTTAGAATCCTGAAAAATACTTCGGATATATTGACTGACTAATGTTGTGTCAAAATCGGGAGCCATAGCAGCAGCCTTAAAGTTTTTTATTACTGTTGGACTTTGCTTTGAAGCAATTGGGGCTTTAGAAGTATGTGTTTTTTCTTGTCCGTTGCAGGAAGTAAAAAATATCAAAAGACTAAAAAGAAATATATTGTTCAATGCCATCATCATAACTTTTACTGTTTTCAAATTTTGGTATGCTCAATGTTTTTAGTGTTCCCTGCATGACGCACAACGTTTATGGAAACGTAGCTGGGTTTACGAAGCTGCGTCCTGTCCCACGTGAGCGAACGAAATTAAGAAAACCAAACTACAAAGTTACACTGCACATGTTTTATGCATTTTGTCCTTCGTTACTGTGTCGCAGTTGCAAATTGTCACAAGAAACGTCCAGTCAACTCTTATCTGGTGTGGCAAAGTCCAACCGTTGCTGTCAACGAAGATGAATTGAGTCCATGTGTTCAAAACTGTCCCAGAATATCAATTAGTCAGCTTTACCGTAATGTCAGTGTTTGGTCTATTCGATTGCCATGAAACCATCTTAACAGTATTGCTATTAATGTTATAAACAGTTGTATAAGTTAGGTGCTCAAGCATTTTGAACCATTGGCCGTTTTCATCTTTATATCTAAAGACTAAGCTTGATTTTCCATTTACAATCCCTGTATTACCATAGATTCTTATGTTAGAGTATTCATGAGCCGAGCTATCGTAAAATAGGTTACCGCTCTTCAAGGCATTTATGTAATCTTGCTTTAGTGTAAATCCCCCATGTGGAAATCCTAAAGTGACATCCTCTGCCAACAATTGGTCTACGAGCTTGTAGTCCTCGGCAAGTATACCGTCCATAAAGGATAGATGAGCCTTTTGTATTTTTTGCTTTAATGCATATGCAGATTGGGCCACAACATCAAGGGAGACAATACCCATCAAAAGTGGAAATAATAGTCTTTTCATAAAAAAGCATTTAGTTAAAACATTATTACTAACTTTCTAAGAATACCAGTCCATTGAACGCAATTCTTGAATGTCGGACACATCTTATTTTGAAACCGTCCCAGCCTTGCCCTCAACGAACAGGGCTTGTGGTCAGGTGGGGGGTGAAACTCGTCTGCCCGAACGTCTGCCGATAAAAATTACTGATCGGGGCCGCCCGTGCGGTATAATAAAACTACTAATGTTCAATTACTTCCGTCAGCCCACACTTGCCACAAACCCATGTTGTGCGTTCGGCTTTCTTTACGCCAACTGTATATATTGCTTTTCAAGTGTTACATTGAAATGAATATCTGCCTTCAAAGCCTTAAAAACTTTCAAAATTGTGTCAATTGTCGCACTATTTGTACTACTTTCAAGTTTAGAAATTTGAGATTTCTGTACGCCCACAAGTTGGCCTAATTGTTCTTGTGTCAAGTTACGTTCCTGTCGTGCAGTTTTTATCATACGTCCCAAAACGTCCATACGAAGTTCGTACTCGTACTCGTCTCTGTCCGAAGCACCAATTTTGCCGATGTATTTATCTTTCATTTCAGCAAGTGAATAAGATTTTATTTCTGTCGTTGCCATAATTTATCTTTTAATTTTATTTTCAAAATACACTTTTCTGATTTTTACTGCTCGTTCGATTTCATTTTTAGGAACTTTGTCCACTTTTTTTATGAAACCGTGTGTCGCCATGACCAAAGTTTCCTCACCATCAGTTTTGTCCCAAAATGCAAGCAACCTAATTTGAAGTCCCGCATATTTGGTTCTAAACTCCCAAATTTCATTTTGTAATTTTTTGAAAAGTTTTGGGTCGTTAGTCTGTTCGGCAAGGTCAATGTTATAAAATACTTTCTTGGCAGATTTAATATCAAGTTCGGCAATGAACTTGTCGGCTTCTTCTAAAAATCTGGTTTGGAAATACTGCATCTACTTTTTTTAAACAAAGTTAAATATAGTTTCCAAATATTGCAACTTTATTTTTGTCGAGATGTGTCGATTGGGGATTCATAAGCTGACGCACAACGTCGGGGGCTTGTGGCAGGTGGGGAATTTGAAACTCGTCCGCCCGAACGTCTGCCGATATAAATTACTGATATTGAGTTACTTACAAATATTCAATAGGTTTCCGTCCGCCGAAACAAAAGTACAATAAAATTCCAAATGTTCAATCACTTCCGTCCGCCCCCACTTGCCACAAACCCATGTTGGCGGCAGGGCTTCTTTGTCCGCACTCGTCAATATATCTTAATCACAATAAAAGCGTCCAATTTTGTTGCTTCGTTGAAAAATGTTTTTAGGTCTTTAAATTCAGTTTTCAAATAGTCTAAGTTTTCAGGTCTTGTCAATTTGTAAACCACATTTTCCATTTTTTGATAGTCGTAAAATTTTAAAATATTTGAAAAGTCTATTGGTTGCAACAAATTAGAAATTTCTAAGGTTTTCAGATTGTCAAAATATTGAAAACGTAGAGTTTGTGAATTACTAACAATATCAGTTCCTCCAAAAAATACCTTATCGTTGTTTATGTAAATATTGTTGTCTGTTAAGTATTCGGTCAAAAGATAATTTAAAGTTTCGTACCCACGAGTTAGACTGTGAAATTCATACTTGTCAATTTTGTTGTCTGGGTAATGCGATAAAACTATTTTTGAGTCCTCAATTAATTCTTGTAAAATATGTTCTGGCGTTCCGTCAGGGTTTGCTTGAACCATTTTTAGTTGTAATTTGAGATTGTCAGTGTCTTGGATTTTGTCAAAGTCGCTTGCATAGTCCAAGTTCAATTTTGCTTTTTCAAGTACGAACTTTGCTTTGTTTGAAATTGAAAAAAGTGTCAAGTCAAGTCCCACGTTTGTCGTTATTTTGTTTTTTTAGCCTTGCCACTAACGAGTGCATAACCGCCATACACTCTGTTTTTTTATGATTTATGGCGTTTATATTTCATATATCTGCACCGTTTTTTTGTGTATCAAATATCTGAAATGTCTATCCTCAAAACTATAAATATTTTCCTAAATATCCAACATATCAATCGGACTTTTTATTTGACCAAATCCTTTCGTCGTTATATGAGTGTAAACCTCAGTCGTCTTTGAACTTGCGTGTCCCAAAAGATTCTGGATATACCTCAAATCTGTCCCATTTTCCAACAAATGAGTTGCAAAACTATGCCTCAACGTATGTACGCTCACATCCTTAGTAATTCCCGCTTTCCTAACGGCTGCCTGAAATACGTTCTGAATACTTCTGGTAGAATATTGTTCTCCTTTTTTTAATCCCTCAAACAACTAAATCTCAGGTCGGTATTCCTTATAATACTTTCTGAGAAATAGAAGTGTTTTCTCTGAAAGTAAAGTGTATCTATCCACTTTTCCTTGTTCAATTCTAATTTGCATACGGTCCGATTTTATTGAAAATATAAATTGGTCTTATTTATTTTAAAAAGTATTAAAATTAAAAATACTTTTGTAAAATATAAATATAATAATAAGTATAAATCTAAATAAAAGTATTTAATAATTTTTCAAAATCTATCATGATTTTCACTCCAAAGTACATCTTTTCCTTGCAAAATCAATAAAAATTCATTAAATTTGTATACAACTTTTCAATAAAAGTGCAATAAAATCTTTAGAAAGTAATATAATAATCTTCATTTTTAAGTAAAATTAAAGGCTAATGGCTGAGGAAACAGAAAATTTAATTCCAGCGGGTAATATTCCCGAATCTTCCAACACCGGTACAGTTATTCCAATCAACATCGAAGACGAAATGCGTGGAGCGTACATTGATTATTCAATGTCGGTCATTATTTCACGTGCCTTACCTGATGTTCGTGATGGACTAAAACCCGTACACCGACGAGTGCTATATGGAATGGCCGAACTCGGTGTTTATCACAATCGTTCATACAAAAAATCAGCACGTATAGTAGGAGAGGTGCTTGGTAAATTTCACCCCCATGGCGACTCTTCGGTTTATGGTACAATGGTGCGTATGGCACAACCGTGGTCATTACGCTACACGTTGGTGGATGGACAAGGAAACTTTGGCTCAGTAGATGGCGATTCGCCAGCTGCAATGCGTTATACTGAAGCACGCTTGAAGCGAATCGCAGAAGAATTATTGGCAGACATCAACAAAGAAACCGTTAATTTTCAACCCAACTTTGATGATTCTCTCGAAGAACCCTCAGTACTGCCAGGTAAAATTCCAAACCTCTTGCTCAATGGTTCGTCTGGAATAGCAGTAGGTATGGCAACCAATATGGCTCCGCATAACCTATCCGAAATTGTTGATGGCATCACTGCCTATATCAATAATAACGATATAACGATTGAAGAGCTAATGGTTTATATAAAAGCACCAGATTTCCCGACTGGAGCAACCATTTATGGATATAGTGGCGTAAAATCTGCTTTTGAAACAGGTAGAGGAAGAATCGTATTGAGAGCCGTTGCTAATTTTGAAGTATCAAAAACGGGCAAAGACCAAATCGTCGTTACTGAGATTCCATACATGGTCAATAAGGCCAATATGATTGAAAAAACGGCTCATTTGATTAATGACAAGAAAATTGAAGGAATTTCCGATATGCGTGACGAGTCAGACCGTGATGGTATGCGTATCGTATATGACCTACGTAAAGATGCGGTTCCGAATGTTGTATTGAATAACTTATATAAATATACGGAGCTTCAATCATCGTTTAGTATCAATAATGTTGCCTTATCGAAAGGTCGTCCTGTGACGGTAAACCTCAAAGACATGATTCGCTTTTATGTGGATCATCGCATGGAGATTATTACCCGACGTACACAATACGATTTGCGTGAAGCTCAAAAAAGAGCCCACATTTTGATTGGTTTATTGATTGCTTTAGACTATTTGGATGCTGTAATTGCCATGATTCGTAAATCTCGTGATGCCGATGAAGCAAAAGCGGGTTTGATAGCAGGTAATTTTATGACTGCCAAAGAGAAAGAAGAATTTTTGATAACAGGTCTTCAACGCTTACAAATCATTGATACTTATGACAATGATGCAGCAAGCGGCGTTATTTTGAGCGAAATTCAAGCAAAAGCTATCCTTGATATGCGTTTGCAACGTTTAACAGGTCTTGAGCGTGATAAAATCATTGGAGAATACAACGAAATTAAGACCTTGATTGATGATTTTAAATCAATATTGGCATCGGAAGAGAGAAAACGCAACATCATAAAAGACGAATTAGCTGAACTAAAGGCTCGTTATGGTGATGCCCGACGCTCTAAAATTGAAATGGCAGCGGGCGAGTTCAGTATCGAAGACATGATTCCTGACGATGAAATGTTGGTTACTATTTCGCACGAAGGGTATATGAAACGTACACCATTGCAAGAATACCGCACACAAGGCAGAGGAGGTACTGGCTCACGTGGTGTAAAAACCAAAGACGAAGATTATACCGAGCATCTTTTTGCAGCAACAAATCATAATTATTTGTTGTTCTTTACCCGTAAAGGACGTTTGTTCTGGATGCGTGTTTTTGAAGTGCCTGAAGGTTCAAAGATTTCAAAAGGTAGAGCTATTCAGAATTTAATTAATATCGAAGCGGATGATAAGATTCAAGCAGTACTGAATGTAAAAACATTGGTTGATGAAGACTATATAAGAAATAATTATATTGTGATGTGTACCGAAGATGGCACTGTGAAGAAGACACTTCTTGAGGCATATTCACGTCCACGTCAAGGTGGTATCATCGCCATTAATATTGCCGAAGGTGATAATTTGCTTGATGTAGCTCTTACAAATGGTGATAATAATATTGTTATAGCTGCCAAAAATGGTAAAGTTGTTCGATTCCACGAGTCAGGAACTCGTCCGATGGGTCGTACTGCTACTGGTGTGCGTGGTATCAACCTTGAAAAGGGAGACCGTGCCATTGGTATGGTTTGTGTGTCACGTGAAGACACCCAATTATTGGTAGTATCTGACAAAGGTTTTGGTAAACGTTCAGATGTAAACGATTACCGTGTTACTTCTCGTGGTGCAAAAGGTGTAAAAACCCTTAATATTACCGAGAAAACAGGTACTTTGGTAGCTATTAAAGAAGTTACCGATGAGGATGATTTGATGATTATTACCAAAAAAGGTGTAGCTATTCGTATAAAAGTTGCCGATTTACGAGTAATGGGACGTAATACACAAGGAGTGAAACTCATTCGCATGAGCGACTCTGATGATATTGCTTCAGTAACCAGAATTATCCGTGAAGAAGAAGAGGTAGAAACTTTATTGGACAACGTAACAACAACCGATGGAACTGTTGATGAGCTGTCTACTACCGAAGCAACAGATGTTACCAATATAATAATTGAAGATTCGCCAGAAGGAACAGTAGAGTAGGAGAGAAGCACCTTGATGTCTATACCTTAGGTCTGGGCATCAAGGTATCTCTGTTTCTAAGTATTATTTATCTTGTAAAAAACTAACCCTAATTATTTAGTTCTTTCTGTAAATCACTGATAATTAAGAGTTTAAATAAATACGAAATAGATAATTGTTCACTTATAATTACAATATGTTAACCGATTATGTTAATCCTTTGTTAATTGCTCATTTTTTTTTACTTTTCGAGTAATTAAATTGTCTAAACCCTAAATTAAACATAGTAAATAACTAAAACCGAAATATCAAATGAAGAAAATCATTTTAGCGTCTGTAATGACAATCTTTACGACAGGCGTTTTTGCTCAAAATGCAGCTCTTGATGCTCAACTGAAGGATGCACAATGCAAAACAGCCTCTGACGAAATAGCTAAAGCAGAAAAAGCAACATTAGATGCCAAAAAGACCTTGAAATCTGCTACATGGGTAAAATTGGCAGAATCATATCAAGAAATGGCAAATAGTTGTGGAAAGGATTCACTCGCTTCTGAGAAAGCCTATAATACCTATAAAAAAGCTTTAGAAATTGATAAAGCAGCAGGAGGGAAGGGAACAAAAGAGATTGAAGAAGCTCTTACTGGTCAAAAGCTATATACTGCTTTGATGCAACAAGGAGCAGGATTCTATAACTTGAAAAACTTTAAAAATGCTTTAAGTTTGTTCAAATTAGCATCATCTGTAAATCCTAAAGATACTACAGCGTCTTTATACGCAGGAATTGTAGCTCAACAAGGAAAAGCCCTTGATGAAGCAAAAATCTATTTTACAAAGTTTATCGAACAAGGAGGAAAAGACGTAGCAGTTTTTTATGGTTTATCTGAGTTATATAAAAATGATAAAGACAACGCTAAAGCAGTAGAAGTACTTAAAAAAGGTATTCAAGCCAATCCAAAAGATAAAGATTTACAAAGTTCTTTAATCAATGCCTACCTAAGTGGTGGTATGATGGGAGAGGCAATTGAAAACATGAAGCAAATGATTGCTTCAACGCCAAATAATCCTGAAAATGCTAAAAATTTGGCCGAAAATATCAAAAACTTAGGTACTTTATATGAAAATGAAGCAGAAGAGTATGTAAAAAAGACTCGTCCTTTAGAAAGTCAAATGACACAAATTGGAAAAGAAAAAGCAGAGGCTGAAAAAGACCTTGCAATGTCGGACCAAAAGAAAACAGCACAAGAAGAAGAACTAAAACGTTTGAACGACCGCTTGAAAAAAGAGCCTAAGAATGCGGCATCTATCAAGGCAAGTATTGCATCAGTAACTCAATTGGTTGCAACATCTAATACTGAAATTGAAGTTTATAAGCAAAAAATTGCGAAATTAACCGCATCAGCTCAAAATAATAGCAGCAAAGAAGCAGAGCTTAAAACTCTTAAAGCAAAAGAAACAGAGTTGAAAGATTTGGCAGCCAGCAATTATAAGAAAGCATTGGAAATAGACCCAAATAACTATGATGCCAACTATAACATTGCGGTATTTTATTTCAATCAAGCAGTTGTAGTGAAGGGTACTGTTGATAAGATGGATATGAAAACTTACAATGAAAAAGGGAAAGCCATCGAAGAGCAAGTTTGTGGTACGTTTAATCAAGCAAAAGTATATTTTGATAAATGTAAATCACTCAAGCCAGACGACCAAGATTTAGTAGGTAACATGGAAAGCCTTAAAGGTGTACTTGAGCAATGTGCAAAACGTAAATAATAGCTGATTATAAGGTAGTTATAAAATAAAAAAAGTCTGTTGAAATATATTCAGCAGACTTTTTTTATGAGCAAATAATATATTAAGCATGTATAACGTAGGGGATATTTAAAACATCTATTTAACATAATGTAAATTATATAACATATATATAGTTATATTTATAGACTTAAATTTAATATATTAGAAGAGAAATACTTCCTACTTTACATCCTTACTTCTCCTTGCTTGTCATAGCTTCTACTCTTTACCTTCGCCTATTTGACTGCTCAAATTGCGTTGAACTTAATTAAAACAACCTGAAAATAATATTTCAACAGTCATTTTGTTATTCCTGAGAATTGAATGAAATAATTTAGTTGATACTTAGTTCGGAATATCAAACTCTCGTTAGCTTGAAAAATAGCGTTTTGTGAAGATTCGAGTGATTTTTTGTTGTTTTATATGAACAGTAAAACCTAAGGCTTAGTGAGGATGAAAATTACAATGGGTTCACTAATAACAAAATTATAGTTTATCATTAGATTTTAACCAATTAAAAATTAGTTGGTCAACTTCAGACGTTTTATTTTTATCACTGTAACTTAGCCAAGTCAATTCTTCAATTTCTGATGCGGGTTTTAGCTCGCCAGTATATGTTCCGCTATAACAAGTCATTCTGACAATTATACCTGATTGATGCCCATCAGCTTGAGCTTCAAATGTACCAATGTAAGCTAAAGATTCTTCTTGTAAATCAATTGATAATTCTTCTCTAATTTCTCTAATCAATGCTTGAACATCGCTTTCGCCAAGTTCTCTTTTTCCACCAGGAAAATAATAAACGTGCTTATTTTTACTTCTTGTACTTAAAACAGTGTTGTTTTGAATCTCAATCCAAGCTAATTTATCAATCAAGCTATATCCCGCAATTTTCATAGTATTAAATGCTGATTGTGGACAAATTGTAAATATAAAAAAAATCCACGTGGAACACTTGTGGATAAATCGTGGAACGACTGTGCATATCACACACAAATTTAAGGAATAGTGTCCCCTACTACATGATATTTATATCAGTTTATCTAAAAATGCCATCATCAACTTAATGCTATTTAGGCGTTCCTTAACTCATAAAAGCCTTCAGAGCCTTTGGTTTTCTGCCTACTTTCTTACGCATTTTAACTTTTTCTGGTCTTTCTTTTATTTTTTTATCTTCAAAGAATAGTCCTAAGGCTTCTATAATGATGTCTTTTTGCGACATTCCTTCCCAATAACCATAATCTTTCATTTGTTCAACCACTTCGTTGGGACAATCGAAAGTAACCTTTGTCGAAGGCCCGCTTGCTTGCATCGCAGCAATTATTGCATTATGCTGTACATTACCTTTCACAGCACTTATTTCCGTAGTTTTAGTTGATACTAAACTTTCAAAGGTGAAGTTTTTATTTTTTGCCATTTTATTTAATGTTGTTTATGAATGTATCATTGATTTTACAAGAAAACATTCATAAGAGTTACGTCATTTATAAACTATCGACTATGGTCTCGGCGATATTCCGTTGGACGGCATCACTATTGGACATCGACCTTTTCACTGCTTAATGTTTTCCAAAATTTCTTTCGTTAAATTATAATAGTCCATTGCCCCATTACTATCTGGAGAATAATTGAAAATGTCTTTTCCATTGGCTTGGGCTTCTGAAATCGCAATATTATCTCGAATAGATGTTTTGAAAAACTTATCGCCTAACTGCTCTTTAGTAGCTTTCACGAGGTCATTACTCAGCTTTTTATTAATCTTAGGATTATAACGAGTTGCAAATACGCCTCCTAATTGTGTTTGTGGACTAATTTGTTGCAATTCAGCCGAATAAACTAAAAAATTTCTTAATCCTTCATAACTCAAAAATTCGGCTTGCAGCGGAACCAAGTACATATCACAAGCAATGAGTGCGATGCGAGTCATACCCGAAAGTGTAGGTGGGCAATCAATCATAATAAACTCATAGTTTTTTTTGACTTTATCGAGCAGCAGTTTAAGATTGAATGGAAATACGGGTGATGCTTTGATGGAATCGTCTTTAGAATTCAATTCTGAAGAACTGGGTAGTAAATCGCCAATATCTGTTTTGATAGCCACGGTATCAAAAGATAATTCGCCAGTCAAATAATTACCTACATGGTTTCGCCCAACTTGTGCTTCCTGAATACCAAAGCATCGGGTTAAACTTGCCTGGCCGTCGAGGTCAATAAATAACACTCTTGCATTGGCAAATTTTTTAAAAGCAGCACCAAGATTTTGAGTCGAAGTGGTTTTGCCTACACCGCCCTTGTTGTTTACTACGCTTATAATCATCGTGTATATAAATATAATATTTACCTGCAATATAAAGTAAATAATATTTATGGACAATACAGTTAAAATAATTTTTATCCACAATACCTAATATAAAGTACATTTATTTCCCATTAATACAATATAAAAGTTTAATTATTAAAGTAATTTTCATACAAAATATTTTAATTAATTGTTTTAAACTATATAAAAGTACTATTTAATTAAAACAATAAATTATAAAAAATAGTATTATTATAAATTATAAGCTATAAGAATATTTAAACTTTTAGTATTTTCATTAACTATTGAAAGTTTTAAACATATAATTATAAGAAATAGTATTGTTATAAATTATTAGCTATAAAAATATTTAAACGTTTAGTATTTTCATTAACTATTGAAAGTTTTAAACATATAATTAAAACTAAGATTATTGTTTTAATTATATGTATAGTATAACTAATATTTAATAAATGTAAAGTAATAATATATAAACTAATAATATATATAAGTATAAACTGTAATATAAGTAATGATATTAATAGAATGGTATTTAATCATCTTGAAGTGCGGCATTTTCGTTGTTGCAGAAACTTAGATTTAAGGAGACTTTGTTGT
The DNA here is from genome assembly GCF_043780375.1 of Emticicia sp. Taxonomy (GTDB): domain Bacteria; phylum Bacteroidota; class Bacteroidia; order Cytophagales; family Spirosomataceae; genus Emticicia. Next base: position 21,985 of record NZ_JAYWCU010000296.1, read on the forward strand.
TGAAAATGTGTTACTCCCCTACTTTGTGGTTCAAGGTAGCTTAAATAGCGTGTTTAGTGCCTCAAACGTATGTGTGTTTGTTGTGTAACAGGAGAAAATAATCTTGTAATCTGAAATTATGGCTATCATCAGAAAAATGAGTTAAAATTTATGTTTTGAAGATTTATTTTTTTGTCTGAACAAATATTTGAATTTATTTAAAAAAAGAAAAACGGAGAAAGTAATTCTTCTCCGTTTTCATGTAAAACTCGTGGCTATAAAATTAAGAAACTCTTATTTGAAGAAAAATCCAATCGGTCCAATCTCAGTTTTTACAGAATCTATGATTGTTCCTGTAGTTTGATAACGAAGAATATATCCTGCTTGTTTGTACGATGGAATCAAAGTTGTATAAACTTGATTACTTTCATTGTCAAAACCGACCGCTGCAAAAGTTCGATTGATAAAAGTTTTAGAAGTTCCATCGGCAATATTCAATGAATTGATTTCACCTTTTAGTTTATAAGCATCTGCTGCGTCATAAAAATTGTATGTATAAAAAAGTGTCTTCTTATCTTTGCTGATGCTCAAACTACTTGGAGTTTTTTGAGTATTTGTTCCACCTTTCAATTTTGACTCTACAGTTTTTGTCGCTGGATTAAACAAAACGATTTCTTTGCCGGCGGTCATCCAAATTTTATTGGCAGCGTCTAAAACAAAATTACTCGGATTCGCACCAACTTCGATGCTCGCCGTAACTTCGTCTTTTTGGGTATCAATCACCTTGATAGTTTTTTGACTGCCCACATTTCCAATGTAAGCATTTGTGCCAATCACAACAATAGACTCGGCTCCTTTATCAACCGGGATTTTCTTTGTGATTTTGTTGGTCGTCAAATCTACTACTGCCACAAAACCAGTCTTGTAAGAATAGTCGGTATTGAATGTATCCCAGCAAGTAATATAAACCTTGTTCGTTCCTGCTTTCACCGCTTTTCTTGGATTGTCTATTTCGCCCTTGATAGAGGCAATCGTTTTGAAGGTATGAGCATTCACAATTTCGATTGCATCTTTTCCGTCGGTTGAGTTATCAACTAAAATTATTCCCTTTTCATCAACTTCGGCGTAATCTGTAAGACCTCCTGCAAATGAGCGAGTATTTTCTTTCAAGAATATATCAAGCGATGCTGTCTTGCTATCTCTTTGAACCAACGAAAGCGAACCGTTATTATCAAAGAAGTTTCCACTGTTAATAATAAATACCCCATCGTCGTAAGGTTGAGCTGGTGTGGTTTCCGTTTTGTCGCATGAACTAAGTGCCAATGTGGCAATTGCAACGGCGTTACGTAATGTACGTGTAGAATTTAACATTTTCTTTGGGGCGGACTACCGCTATTTTTTTAATTAAGAATGATTCTCGAAATCTCTTATCTCGAATCTTTATGAAAATTTAAAATAAATGCAATTTGAAAACTTCTGCCAGGCATGGCGTTTTTCTTGACATTTGGGTAAACGGTATTTGTAAGGTTGTTGACTTGGAAAACAAGGTTTGCTTGTTTGAGTGTGAATGTAAAAGTTGAGTTAAGAATAAAGTGTGGCGGGAAAGGCTGACCTGAATGGTCGAAAGTAATAAATCGTGCTGAATTGAAAATAGATTGTAGTCCGAAGTTCCAACGTTTTTGTCCATAATAAATACTACTTGAGGCAGCGTGTCGAGGAACATAAATTAGCTGTTTGCCTATAATATCAGCCGCATAAATATCATAAATTTTTTGTTGTGAGGCATTGGTAAGCGAATATGACAAAATTAATCCTGCGGTTTTCTGAGTAACAAAATCGTTATATTTAAATGCAGAAGTAAATTCAAGCCCTTTGCTTAATACTTGTTGAAGGTTTTCTACATGATAATTGCGGTCAGGATTCCAATACGTCCAGTCGTCAATTAGGTTATGAAACACATTGATTCCGAGCGAAGTTTTATAAAACTTACCCAATAATTGCTTCCATTCGATGCCAATTTCTTTGTTCAAACCCCGCTCAGGTTTGATGTTGAGGTTGCCCAATACTTTCCAATAACGTTCGTTGAGTGTAGGCAATCGGTAACTTTTGGCAACACTACCTGTAAGCAAGATTTGAGTGTTTTGTTTCGTAATAAGTTTATAATCTAATCCAAAAGAAGGAGTAAATGGTGCTTTATACCTTGATGAAAAGGCTTGGCGGAGGTTAATAGAGGTATTTAATTTTGCAGAAATATTGCTACGCAAGAGTGCGTAAACATCGCCTCTATTCTCATGAATCAAGTCACTACCGTAACCATCAACCCTTGTAGCATAATGTACTAATTCGCTTCCTATTCGCAAGGTTGAGTTTTTTAGCAATTCAGTTTTAGAGTTATTCCAAGAAAAATCGTGTTCGCTACGTAAAATATAACGGTCGGTTTGGGCGTGACTTGGACTAATGAAATCACCTTTACCATAATCTAAAATATCTCTAATAAACCCTGCTTTCACCGAAGTATTGCCAAACTGATATCCAGTCAAAAAACGGTAGGCTTGTGTTTGCGTAATTTCTCGAAAATTAATAATAGCAGGTTGAATCGTTAGCTTATTATCAGTTAACCAAATATTTATATAAAAGAGATTTTCTTTATGAGTTTTTGGTCTGAAATAAAGGTCTTGTACTAAGCCTTTTTGAGAAGTTTTAGAAGGCTCGATAAGATATTCTCGCCCCTTTCTGTCGGTACGAGAACTGTTTGTTCCTTCAAATTTATTGTTAAAATCACTGTTATAAAAGAGTGTTTTACTGGCAAAAATTATTTTTTTGTATGATTTTATTAAGCGTATCCCTCCATTGGTATTATAGTTAAAGCCACCATTTGGAACGCCACCTATTTGTCCACCAGCTAAAATATTTATTCCTTCCTGATTGTTCCAATTTGGAGATGAACCCAATAATACACTTCCGCCTACGGCATCACTCCCAACGCAACTGGCAGCCGAACCATATTGGATTGACATTTTATCGAAACCAAGTAGTGGAATTGTCGAGAAATCGCTTTGTCCAAGGGTGGGTGAATTGATATTTATGCCATTCCAAAGTACAGCAGTATGATTGGCAGATGTACCACGAAATGAAATGCTGGTGGCTTGTCCAGCTCCGTAAGATTTGAAAGAGAGAGGTGCTTGAAACTGCAAAAATTCAGCTAAGTTTTGATATTGAAAACGTGCTAAATTGATGGAATCTACTTTCTGAACCTTCAAGCCAGACATAAATCGTTCAGGCGAAAAGCCAAAAACTTGTACCTCGTTGAGGCTTTTACAGTCTTTACAATCTTCTACAGGTGTATTTTTTTGAGCTAATGACAAAAAAGGTATAGCAACTCCACCACAAATCAAAGAAAATTTGCCAAGCGAATGCCTTAAATGACGTAATGTTGTCTGACGGAAGACCGCCTGAATGTGTCGTAAATGTTGCATAAAGCAAATAAGGCTCTCTTCAAAAAAGAAAAAAGACTAAATAAACATGAAAAGTATGAGCGAAATGCCCAAAGTTTTTGACTAATTAGTGATGTGTCTTTCCTTCCGAAGACAACAAAACTAAGCGGCGAACCGCATAACAATAACGGCAGGTCTCCTGACTCACCTCACTGATTGCGACACCTTCCCGCTCGAAAATTTGAACAGTGGTAAAGGCAAGTATTGCCAAGACAGGGCAATCAGTTTTTAGAAATAAATCTAATGAGGCTTACAGTTGCGGGGACAGTTCTCGATTGGGGCGATATTTCGCTTTACGAGATTCCCTATTAAGCTAAAAGTGTAGAAATGAAGCTTTACACAAATAGCACCGTAATCTTAATACAAAGATAAGTGAAAATACAATAGCTTGAGTGAGAAAAAATAAAAAAAGCTACAAACCGCATTTGTCATGTGGCATGTAGCTTTTTTATTATCTGATGGCATTTCAGTTTGAGTAAAACTCAATTCATTTTAAATTCTTGAATCGTGCCGTCGTTGAAGACCACCATAATGCGAGCAATACTTCCATGACTAAAATTTGTCAAAATACTCGGATTGAGATTTTGCTGTGAAGCATTCAGTTCGGGCAACTTTCTTTCATTCGATTCTCGTGGAGAATACTCAGGTCGCTTAGTAGTCGTAATTGTCTGACTATTAGCGGTTTGTGTAATATTTTTTATTGTCCCTTCTTCGTCCTCGATAAACCAATTGAAACCCAATTCTGGGTATCTACGATACATTTTCTGGACAATTTCTAAACTTGGCTTATTTCTATCGGATAATATATGTGAAATGCTCGGACGAGGGACACCGATTTCGTCAGCGAACTTAGTGGAGGTCAAATCCTTATCGATAATGAATCTTTTAATCTTTTCGTTGAGGTTCATCTTTTTAAATAGGTTACAAAGTTAAATCAAAGTTGTTAATATCAGAAACAGTTTTCAATGTTAAATATTTACAATTTGAAACAGCACTATTGTTAATTGTAAATATCAACGTTACAAATATAAATAGTTTAACATTGAAAACCAAATACTTTTGTAAATAATTTTTCACAATTATAAATAGCGAGTAAAAAGTGGCTGTTTACAAATGATAATAGATTGATTATTAAGTAGTTGCACTAGTTTAAACTCTGATTAAGGCTTAATTTGTTTTTATGACTCTGTAGTTTTATTTAAGATTACAACATTGTAAATGAATGCTTTAGGTCAATCGTTTGTGAAGTTGTTGCTGAAAGGTATATTTTGAAACTATTTACAATACTATTAAAATTTACAAAAATATTTGGTAATTTCATTTATATAGTTTAACATTGTATCATATTATATAGAATTTACGTGCTTTTCCTATAATCATATTAAGAATATTTTAAGTAAAGGTTTACATTGATGGTATCAATACCAGCAATTTGGGATTCAATCGTCATAAACTCTGCCCTTTCTGAGGACAGAGTTTTTTTTTATTTTTGGATACGCCATTCTCAGTGCTTAAGCATGATGACAGAAAAACTAAATCTTTTAACCCATTATTCGCAAAATAAGTATGATTTTAAACCGCTACATTGATAATATAAACCAACTATATAAGCTCTGAACCGCCGAACCCAAAAGACAATTGTGTGGGGCTCCCGATTAGTTTTAACAAGAAAAGATATTTATTATTGAAGCATAAGTACAATATGGCCGCTTTAAAGATATTGTTATAACTGACATATAACCATTGATTTAACCGATGTATATGCTCAAACCATTGCCTGTTTTTATCAAAAAAGAAGAAGCCGAACTCATTTTCGAAAGAATCCTTTCTTCTGAAAACTCATTGGTTTTATTACTGGCTCTGGTATACGACCGCATTAAATGGATTGTAGATAGCTTGGTAGAAGTAATTTTGGCGTTTATGAGTAGGAAATTTTAAAGAATTATTGTCAATTCACCAGATTAGAAGTAATAATTACCCGACAAGCCCATGGCGTTTGGTGTATATTTGAACAAGTAGTGAATTTTATTGTGTGTGCTGTGGACAATAATCTGAAAACCGAAGAGGATGTGAAGCTTATTCACTAGAAATTAGATTGATGAGGAGGCTGGGATTAAAAAAAAGTAAAATTTGAGTGTAGAGTTAAGATATTTTTTGTTCTATATTCTTAACTCTACATTCTACTCTCATTTACACCGACACGTTATTATCTCTTAATGCTTCATTCAATGAAGTTTTGAGGTCGGTACTTGCTTTTCTCTGACCGATAATCAAAGCACAAGGCACGCCAAATTCGCCTGCAGGATATTTTTTAGGCAACATCCCTGGAATTACAACCGAATTATCAGGCACAGTACCGATATACTCCACTCCAGTGTTTACATCAATGATTTTTGAACTGCCAGTGATGGTTACACCTGCACCCAAAACAGCTCTTTTACCTACTCTTGCACCTTCTACAACTATGCAACGTGAACCAATAAATGCTCCATCTTCGATAATTACTGGAGAGGCTTGTAAAGGCTCTAAAACCCCACCTATACCTACTCCACCACTAAGGTGAACATCTTTACCTATTTGAGCACAACTGCCCACTGTAGCCCAAGTATCAACCATTGTTCCACTATCTACATAGGCACCTATATTTACATAAGAAGGCATTAGTATTACACCTTTTGCTAAAAAAGCCCCATAACGAGCTACTGCAGGAGGAACCACACGCACACCCAACTTATCGTAGCCTGATTTTAATTTCATTTTATCGTGGTATTCAAATATGCCAACTTCATGCACTTGCATCTGCTGCATTGGGAAGTAGAGGATAATTGCTTTTTTTACCCAATCATTAGTAATCCAAGTTCCGTTAGTAGTTGGCTCAGATACACGAAGCTCTCCATTATCGAGTAGTTCTATTATTTCATTAATTGCGTTTTGAGTTTGTGGGTCGCTTAACAAAGTTCGATTCTCCCATACTTGTTCAATAATTTCTTTGTTGTTCATTGTTAAAAATGGTATTAAATAAAAGTTTAGTAAAAAATGTTTAAAACGCTTATAATTAATAGTTTGTAATGTAATTTTAAGTTTATTTTAAGTTTAATTATGTATTTAAATTCACAAACTATTTGCGACGAAGTATTATATGAAGGCACATAAAAGATACTCCCTTAGTTAGCCTTCACAGAATACTCCTCTTATTCAAAGTTACAGACACATAGTTAGATTGCCAAGTATTACAGCATATAATGTTCCAATTCTCAAAGCTAAGTGCTTACAGACCCCTATTTAGAGCTAAAAGAGTTCAGATATATGTGGAGGCAACTATGAGTTAATAACAGTTACTAAACAATATAGATAAATATGAAATAATTACTAATAATTTTAGTTTTTACTAATTAAAACTAAACATGAATTTAGTAAATATTACTAACATTGTTAGTAATATAATTATTTGGTATTTTTAATTTACTAACACAATTTAATATTATCCTAATGTTGTATAACCATTAACTCTATACTTTTCATAAAATATATCTAACAATAGATTTTTTTAATTATTACATAACAGCTTGATAATTAAGTAGTTATGATGTTTATATTTAAAAAAAAGGTTTAATTTAACTTTATCATTTCAAAAATCTTTACAATTAGTTATAATATTCTTAACTTGCAGAGTATTACTTAAACCAAAATTTTAAAATAAAATGGCAAAAGTTAAAGTAGCTATTAATGGATTTGGACGAATTGGGAAATTAGCCTATCGTCAGATTTATAACATGGAAGGTATTGAAGTGGTTGCAATCAACGACTTAACAAGCCCTTCAACCCTTGCTCATCTTTTAAAATATGACTCTGCTCAAGGACGATTTAACCAAACTGTTACATCAACTGAAAATAGTATTATAGTAAATGGAGATGAAATTAGAATTTACGCTCATAAAAATCCGGCGGATATTCCTTGGGGAGTTCACAATATAGATGTAGTATTAGAATGTACTGGTTTTTTTACAGACAAAGATAAAGCAGCAGCCCACTTAACTGCTGGAGCAAAAAGAGTCATAATTAGTGCTCCAGCTACTGGCGACTTAAAAACTATTGTTTTTAATGTAAACCACGAAATTCTTGATGGTAGTGAAACAATTATTAGCTGTGCAAGTTGTACGACAAATTGTTTAGCTCCAATGGCTAAAGTGTTGAATGATAATTTCAAAATTTTGGTTGGAAGTATGACCACAGTTCATGCCTATACAAACGACCAAAATACTCTTGATTCTCCTCATGCCAAAGGTGATTTACGTAGAGCAAGAGCAGCGGCAGCTAATATTATCCCTAATAGTACGGGTGCAGCTAAAGCAATTGGTTTGGTCTTGCCAGAATTAAAAGGATTATTAGATGGTGGTGCTCAACGTGTACCAACTATTACTGGAAGTTTGACAGAATTGACGTGCGTTTTGGAGAAAAAAGTAACCCTCCAAGAAGTAAATGATGCGATGAAAGCAGCAAGCACCGAAAGCTTTGGGTATAACGAAGATGAAATAGTAAGTAGCGACATTATTGGTACTACATTTGGAAGTTTGTTTGATGCCACTCAAACTAAAGTAGTAACCGTTGGCGACAACCAATTAGTTAAAACTGTGAGCTGGTACGATAACGAAATGAGCTATGTAAGTCAATTAGTAAGAACTGTTAAGTATTTTGCAACATTGATTAAATAATAAAAAGTAGATGGTCAATAGACAATAAATGTTAGGTTAATAGCTAAATATTTACGGTTTATTGACCATCAAATTAACTATTTGAGTGATTTGGCTGCTAAATAGTTGATTTTATAGCCTTTTGCGACAAAAAGCTTCTCATAATGTGTTTCTATTCCGAAGTGTTCACGTAATAATTCAGAATTATACAAGTCAATTGTTTGCCTCAAAATCTGAAATTTAGGTGGAATTGTTTGTAATGAATACTCAAATAACGGAAAATTATCTGTTTTAAAGAAAAAATCACCTTCAGGTTTTAATATCTTCATAAACAAATCCAAAAACTTCGGATTTGTCAAACGTTTCCTTTCTTCTTTATCTCTTGGTTGGGGGTCTGGATGAATTAACCAAATTTCATCAACTTCGTTTTCTTCAAAAAACTCTTCTAAGAAAACCATTGGCGTTCGCAAAAAAGCAACATTTGATAAAGATAAATCATTTGCTCGTTTACTACCACGGGCAATCCTATCACCTTTGATGTCGATTCCAATAAAATTTTTATTTGGATGAACTTGTGCTAAACCAACAGTATATTCACCTTTGCCGCAAGCCAGTTCTAAGACTATCGGATTTCTGTTTTTAAAATACGTCTCTCTCCATTTTCCTTTAATGGTTGTATATAATTCTTTCCCACGCTCAATAACATTTTCTGATTGAGTATTGTATTCAAATCTTGGTAATTTTTGTCTGGCCACTCTCCTACTCTGTTTTGTAAATAGTTGATAATCAAGCAATTAATCATTTTGACTAATTATATTTTTAATACTTTTTATATTTTCAAATTATTTATTTAGTATAATTATTATGATTCATAAATTATTTAATCCTGCTACTACAAATGTACTACCTCCAATGTAAATAAAATCATCATTTGATGCCAATTTTAGTACTTTTTTTAGTGCATCATTCACGTTGAGAATTGGATATCCTGATATACCTAGCGACTTTGCTATTTGTATTAAATTCTCAGCGGGCATGGAACGTGGTGAATCTGCCTCACAAAAGTAATATTTCCCATCTTTTGGGAATAATCTTAGTATTTCCTCAACATTTTTATCTTTTACAAAACCCAAAATAAAATATTTCTCTTTCAATGGAGTGCCACCTATTTTCATATTTTTTATCTGATTTAAAACTTCTAACAGTCCATGTTCGTTGTGACCTGTATCACAAATCGTCAATGGTTTTTGAGATAAAACTTGCCAACGTCCTTTTAAACCAGTCAATGAAACTACTTCTGAAATACCTTTCCTGATAGCTGAATCAGGAATATGATATCCTAACTCTTTCAAAACATCAATTGCTTGAAAAACTCCAATGAGATTTTTTAATTGATAAGTACCTATTAATTGTGATTCAACATTTTCATAAATCAAATTATTATTCCTGTCAAAAATATCAACAATCAGTTTAGCATTCTTACTTTCTTTTTCAAGAATGTGAAAATTATCTTGTGCAAAATATATTGGCGAATCTTGCTCATTGGCTTTTTCTTTAAATACGCTGTCGGTTTCAATATGTCTTTCAGAAATGACAACTGGTATATGTGGCTTTATTATCCCAGCTTTTTCGGAAGCAATTTTTGACAAAGTATCTCCCAATATATCTGTGTGATCTAAACCAATATTTGTAATAACACTCAATTCGGGCATTATGATATTAGTTGAATCTAATCTTCCTCCAAGGCCCACCTCAATCACAGCAATATCTATTGTGCAGTTATCAGCATATTCTTGAGCAAAAAAGTCGAAAGCAATAGCTACACTTAACTCAAAAAAAGAAGGTTTCAATTCTTCAATAATGGATTGGTTTTTTTTTACAAATGAAATAATATTCGTTTTTTGAATGGATTTTCCATTAATTCTGAATCTTTCAGTATAATCTTTTAAATGAGGTGATGTATAAAGTCCAGTATTATATCCTGCACATTGTAGAATTGCCGCTAAATAATGTGAGGTACTTCCTTTACCATTTGTTCCTGCAACATGAATACTTTTAAATTTTTTTTGAGGGTTGCCGAGATGCTCACAAAGTTTTAATGTATTAGATAAATCGGCTTTGAAGGCTTTTGATCCAATTCGATGAAAAACTGGAAGTAAAGAATATAAATAATTGATGGTTTGTTGGTAAGTCACTTTTTTAATTTTAAATACAAAGCTAATCACAACCTTTCAATTCTAAAAATCATCCGCCAAAAAAAAAGGCGATTGAGTGAATTAACACTTTAAATCGCCCTTTTAATAAAAACAACAAACTAATTTCCTGATTGAATATTGATTGTAATTGTTCCTGTTGCTCTTGGAGGTGGTGTACCTTCGGGAGAGAGAACTGAACTTAATTTTTGCTGAATATAATTTTTATAAAAATTTTGAACAGTTGCACTAACGGTTGATTCTAATACACTAATTCCAACAACATCACCCGAATCATCAACAGTAACTTTAAAAACAATTTTACCTGTTTCAGACGAACCATCATTTGGAATAGAAAGTTTCTTTTTATTCCATCCACTCAAACCCCCGATAGAAGCTCCAGAGCCTCCTCCTTTTCCTGGTTTGCCCATCATACTTTTACCATCTAAAGTTCCTTTGGGATCTCCTTTATCTCCCACCTCCCCTTTTTTGCCATCGCCATTATTATTTCCACCAATACCATCTTTTGTTCCTATAGTTCCGTTTGAACTGGAATTTGACTTACTTCCACTTCCAGAGCCTGTTCCACCTTTTTTCATAATTGACCCCTCTTCAACAGAGCGTTTAGGTGGCTCAGGTTTTGGCGGTGCCGGCTTTGGAGTTTCAACTTTTGGTTTACTCTCAACTGGTGAAGTTTTTACTACTGGTTTGGTTTCGACTTTTTTTAATGGCTTATTGGTTTCTTTCTCCTCAACAGGGCTATCCTCTTTCGTAGTAATCACTGCTTTAGTTGGTGTTTCTTTTATTTTCACCTTTACAGATTTTTCAACTGGTGGCGGAACTACAACTGGTTTTGTTTTAATTGGTTTTGCTTCCTCTTCTTTTTTCTCAGAGGGTTTCACATCAAAATTGTTAGGAGAAATATTCGCTTTATTTGTTGTTTGAATATTGCCCGTTCCTACTAAATCTACCCCATAATTTAACTCTACACCTTCGGGTTCTTCGGGTGCTGTGTATATCAATTTTAGAAAAAAAAGAATGCCAAGGAAAATGGCATAAATCACCACACTTAAAAAAAATGCAGTTGTTTGATTTTTCTTATTATCTTGTTCGAGAGTTACAGATTGCATATTTTTTATTAGTTAGAAAGTAATAAGCGACCATTATTATGGTTTAAAGATTTTAGCTGATTTAATGTATTACAAAAAAACCTGCAAGGTTATCTTACAGGTTTTTTTTATAGAGATTAGCTTGATGCTAATGTTTTTCTTTGATAATTGCAGCTTTTTCACCGATTAAAGCTCTGTGTTTTTCTGATAAAGTTACAGCTTCTGAATATGAATTAGCTTCACCAGCTATAACTTTCATTAAATCACCTACTTTTTCAATTCTGGGCGAAAAGCCATTCTTTTGAAGAATAGATTGCAATTTTTCAACATTGTCAATACTCTTAAAAACACCTGAAACAATCAAATAACGCTTTTGATTAATATTTATTGCAATGTTAGTATGCTCTAAAGTTGGTTTTGTTGATGGTTCAACAACTTTTTCGAATTTAACTTCAGCAGTTTTAACTACTTTCTTAATCTCTTCTTTCTTAACTTCATCTACTGAAACTGGTTGAGAGGTTTCAAAATTTGGCTTTATAATTTCTTCTTCAGAAGATGTACTGTTAATGGGTTGTACTGTTATTGGTTTTTCTACTTTTGCAACTACATTATTTCTTGGAATATAATCTAAAGGATTGAAACTCGCTTTTGCTGGACTATTGATGTTTTTTGGACTTGAAAATAAAACAATAATAAGTCCCGATGAAAGTAGGAGAATTGGAAATGAATACAGAGCATAAGTCCATGCAGAACGCCTTCCACCTGATAACTTCTTACGTCTATGAGTAGTTGAATACGAACTTTCGTGAATCAATGACTCATCATCATCATTTTCAAATGTCTGACTATAAGTATATTTTTCTTTAGTTATTTGACGTGGGAACAAGCTATCAAAGCCAAAACTTTCGCTAAAAAAATTATTTCTACGATCTGGGTCGAACACTAAATTATTTTCCTCGTTCAAAGAAAAATTGCCAATTTTGTCAAAAGTAAAAGACTTTTCAGTAGCTAAAGAATCTTTAATATCAGTAACAAAACCTTGAATTTTTCGTTTTGCCTCATCAATTGTTACACTTTCACGGCGTGAAATATGGGTGGCTAATAAGCCATCATCTTGCTTCAAAATCTCATTGAAAGCAACTCTTTTTTGTGGAGGCATCAAAGAACCACTAATTTCATTGAAACTTGAAGGCATATAATTAGCAATAAATGCCCCAAAATTAGGTATAGTTACATAGTCATGGTCAAATAACAATGTGCGTATATGATCAGCAATTGGTCTCATAAGAGAAGTTTATGTTTGGGAGTCTATTCGTAATGCTAAGTTAAAACGAATAATTGACACCTACAAGAAAATTCAAGCCTTGTTGTGGATAATATAAATAACGCTCGTATTTCTTTCCTAAAATATTATTTAGTTTAACAAAAGCCGTAAATTGTTTACCGAATAAATAGTCAAATTCTGTATTCAAATCAAAGATTGCTTTATTGGTAACTAATTGTTGCGTGGTTGGATTTTTAGCATAAGTTTTTCCATAGTAGTAAAAATCTAAGTTGGCAACCAATTTATCTGAAACAATAAGTGTATTTCCCCACTTAACTGAAGCAAGCGGTCTATGAAATGGTTTTTCGAAAGCTCGTCGCTGATAATGATTGAAATCTGCACGGAGATATGTACGCCACATTTCTACTGGTTGATAATTTAGCTGAACTGTAACATTCACATACTGCGTACTGAGACTGTCATATAATATAGCAAATTTTGAAGTATCAGCTAAAGATTCATTTTTCTTTGGCGAATAATTATTGAAATAATACAGGTTTTTATAATATCCCATTGAACCCTTGAAATTGAAGCTAAATCCAGACCCAATGTCACCTTTACCACCCAAATAAAATTCACGAATTTTTTCTGTGTTCAATAACTTAGTTTGAGGTTTCAGATATGGATTTTCAGCAAGATAACTACTCAAAGTATTTCTTACGATATCACCATCCATTCCTGCAAAAACATAAATAAGGCCTGGAAATTTATATGTTAATTCTATAGTCGGAAAACCTTTAGTTCGATTGATATTTTTTACGGCATCAAATTCATTGACTGCTCTGTATCCAATCCTCCCACCAAAACGATTAAGATTGACTTTGAATGATGGTTCAACTCTAAACAAGTTTCTTTTGTCAACTTCACCATCGCTACGTTGTGCCATGTTCGCATCAGCATTTACAAGAGCAATAAATTTTTCTTCTATTATTGGAAAATAAGCATTAAAGGTTGTTGTCCAGTCAGTTTCTTGAGCTGAATAATTATCTTTTAGCGATTTTATACTCGTTTTTAGTGAGTAATCAACTCTTGGATTAGGTGCAATATTTTCAAAACCAACGTTAAACTGAACGGTGTTTAATATTTGTTTAATTTGATTTCTGTCAAATTCTACTCTTGGACGCTTATAGCCGTAAAAATAGTATTGGTCTCGGTTGTAGGTCAAACCACCACTTACTTGAAATTTTTCGGCTAAATATTTGCCTGTAATTTCAGCTTTGTCATACATATTTGCCGAATTTTTATCATCAATTGGGCCTCGATTAGTTGAGTTATGCAGGGCATGAATACCCAAAATCATTTTATTTTCTTGTAGTGAATTAATAAAGGCTTCGCCAAAAATACGTCCATAATTACCGGTCCCAAGACTTATGTAATTATTGTATTTTTCGGCTTCTTCTTTCTTTTTTCCACCGTCAGGTGATACAACATTTGGATTGAATTTTACTTCTTCAATACCCTTTGGCTTGCGGTCGAAAAAGGAATATTTCATCTGTTTTTCATCAGGATTACCTTTTACAGGAGGAATTTTCTCGAAAACTCTATTTGCTGGTGGTAATTCTACTTTTCGGTCTTTGGTAATAATTATGTCATCATCTAATTGAGCAAAAGATGGAATGGCTATTAGTATGCCCAAAGTGGGAAGTATATTTTTAATTATTTCTTTTGAATATTTCATATTTTTGATTTAGGATTTTTGATTGACGATTTACGATTAATTAGTACAGATTTAATTGTAATTTGATAATTTTTGATTCCAATTTTGAAATGTTTCTTGTGAGTCTATTTCAAAACTTTCAATTAAAAATCGACAATCATAACTATTCTTTATTCTCAATTTCTTTTATTTTTTTCTGGGCCGCATCAACAGTTTCTGGTGTATCTGAGTTTTCAATAACCGATTTTAATGTAGCTTTTGCCATAAAAAAGTCATTCAAAGCAATATAATCGTCTGAAATCAGCAGAAAACTTTTTTCGTACCAATAAACAAATTCTGAAAAATCCTGTGACAGTTCCTGCAATGTCTTGATTGACTCCTTGTATTTTTTGGCTTTGTATTGAATATCTCCAATAAAATACTTAGCTTCTGCTCCATTATTGTCTTTTGCCATAACAATGGTTTTCTTAAACTCTTCTTCTGCTTTTGCAAAATCATTTTTCTGCATATAGGCTTTTCCGATAAACAATTGAGCTTTATTTGATGCACCCATAACAATATTTCCACTATTATTGATAATTTCACGGCAATAAACCATAACCGAATCTTGATTTCCAATTGTATAATAAGACTCAACTAAGCCCTGCCACGCTGTAACAATATCACGTTTGTTTTGAGAAGAGACAATTACAGTACGATAATTTGTAATGGCATTTTTGAAGTTTTTACTACTCACCTCAATTACCGCAGCACGCAAAGCCGACTTAGGAACAAAAGTTGTACGGTTATCGGCAATTACCTGATTATAGTATTTTAAGGCATTAGATTTGTCATTTGAGATATAATATGAATCTCCCAAATAATACCTTGCTTCAAAAACATTAGTACTATTAGGATAATTTTTAATGTATTTCAGTAAAGAAACCACTGCTTTGTCATATTTTTCATTGAGGTATAAATTCTTAGCAGTTTCGTATTCGAGATTTTCGACAGAACCATTTTGAGGGTTGTTTTTCTTATACTCGTCAACAATTGATGTAAATTCCTCTGGACGACCAACTGTATTAAGATTTTCTTGTAATCCCAAAAGTGCATTGTCAGCAGCATCTGACTTACCGTAACGCTGAATAATTACTTTATAGTCAATAATTGCTGCCTCATAATTTTTTAAATTACCATAAGCCAAAGCTCTTTTTGATAACGCTTGCGGAATAAGTCCACTTTTAGGGCGTTCACGAACCATTTTACTCAAAATAGCAATTGCATTTTGGTAATTCCCTTTGTCTAATTCTAATGACCCATTTTGATAAAGTGCATCATCAGCTAAACGAGAATTAGGATATTGTGTTGTGATTTTATCAAAAACTTGTTGAGCTTCTTGGTTTTTTCCAAGAAAGGTAAGCGTCAAAGCTTTCTGATACATGGCATAATCTTTTTCTGAACGATTATCTTTTATAGCTTGGTCGTAGTAATTTATAGCTTCATTATAATTTTTTGACGCTAAATAACAGTCTCCAATTCTAACGAGTGCATCTTCGTAATTTTGACGATTGGTTTCGTTTTTTACCCCTTTCAGAAACTCTTTAAAATAATTACTCGCTTGCTTATAATCTTTGTTATTATAATTCAAATAACCCAACCCATAGCGACTTTTTTGCTTTAAAGTTTCTGAGCCTCCGCTCAATACATCTTTATATAAACTTTCTGCCTCTGGTAATTTTGCTGCATAAGCAGATTCAGCCTTCCAAAAAAGTGCATTTTGTTTTAATTCATTATCATTTGGTTGACTAAGCGATTTATCAAAATATTGAATTGCTCTTGCATATCGTTCTGCATTAAAATCCAAAACGCCTTGATTGTAGCACAGACGTTGGTAAGCTGAATTTATTTTAGAGGTTCTTTTCTTCAAACTTTCGATATAAGCAATTGCTTGTGCATAATTATTAGAATCGAACAAAACTTCGCTCAAAATCTCATTGGCTTCATCTTCATATTTGCCATTTGGATAATTCTTCAAGTATTCTTGTAATTCGACGATGCCTTGTTGGTTATTGCCCAAATCAATGGCAACTTTGGCATAATTGTATTGTGCTTCTTCTTTGATTGTCTTATCAAAATTTGCAGATTTAGCTCTATCAAATGCAGCAAATGCAGCATTTAAATCATTGGCTTTTAAAGAAGATATACCCAAATAATAGGCTGCTTGTTGACCTAACTCCGTATTGAAGGTGGCGATTTTCTTGAAATTTTCAACAGCTTTTTCAAAATTATTAGTTTTGTATAAGCTATAGGCGTGTCGAAATGTTACTTGGTTTGAAACTGCACCTCGTTTAAAATTTTTAAATTTATCATAATATTTAACTGCTTTCTCAAAATCATTTTTGAAATAACATACTTCAGCCGTTACTAAGCAAATATCATCTATTTTTTTTCCATTTGGTTTTTCAATAATAGGCTCAGTATATGCCAACAATTCATCATTTTTCTTTTGAACATATAATATATTTGCAATCCAATTAGGAATTTCATTTCGATAAGGATTTACATTTTCAACTTTCTTAAAGTCAACCAAAGCAGCATCGTAGTTTTCTTTTTTGTAGTTAATAACTGCCGAATAATAAGATGCAGGTTGAGAAAAATCAGATGCCGTACTTTTTACTTCACTTAACAAAGGCAAAGCCTTTTGAAAATCGTTGGTTTGATAATAGGAAATAGCTAGTTTATATTTCAATTCTAGTGTTTGTAAACTATTACTTGCATTATTGGTTGCTTTTTCTAAATACGCAATCGCACGATTATAATCTCCTTGGTCGTAGAAATACTTCCCCAAATCATTATAAATTATTTTTGCTTTTGGGTGGTCAGAGTGATTAACCGCAAATCTTTCAATCTCAATGTCAGCATCAATGGCTTTAGAATATAGTCCAGCCAAAGCTGCATAATACTCCGCATTTGTCAAATTAAATTCATTTTCTTTGAGGCTTTTTTCAGTGAGAGCCATGTAATGCTTAAACTCTGCCCGTGAAGCGGCATAAACTTTTTTTTGAAAAAGCTCAATCCCCCTATGATAATATGATTCGGGGTCGGTATAAGCAATGGTATTTTGTGAAAATGTAGGTGTAGCTATATACGTAAACGTACAAACAAGCAAAGATGCTATGGTTTTTTTCATGGAATTAAGGTAAGTATGGGAGTTAATCCCGAACAATAAACAAAGTTAGGTAAATAGTTTAAATCAAACGTAGTGCCAATTATTGTTTCGAAGAAAAAATGACGCATTTTATGATACGCCAACGTGCAAAAAACGTTATTTTTACTGAAAAATTGTTCAAAACTCATCTCAAACTTATAAAACTTAATTTTTTCAATGAAAAATTTTCTTGTATTCATTTTTCTACACTTTCATATCTCACAATTTGCCAATGCAAATACATCAAATGATGACAAACCAATTCCTAAAACAAATATAAGTTACTCACTGTCAATGCCCGAACCATGGACTCATTACTTTGAAGTTTCGATGACTTTAGATAATATAGATGAAATTGATGAATTGAAAAACTCAGAATTTATTGATTTTAAAATGCCTGTTTGGACTCCCGGTTCTTATCTCATTAGAGAATATCCCAAAAATGTAGAAGATTTTACGGCAACCAATGGTTCTACTACTCAATTAAAATTTGAAAAAATAAATAAAAACACCTGGCGTATATACAGAAAATCTAACAAAATTATTGTTAAATATAGAGTTTACTCTTTTGAGCTAAGTGTTCGAACCAGCTTTTTGGATGATGTACACGGCTACGTTAATGGTACAAGTATGTTTTTGTATGTTCCACAAATAAAAATGTTACCATCAGTTTTGACAATTTCACCCTATGAAAACTGGAGTACCATTTCAACTGGTTTGAAAAGTATTCCTAATAAAGAGTTTACCTATTTTTCACCCAATTTTGATATTTTGGTAGATAGCCCAATCGAAATTGGAACTCATAAAGTATTAACATTTAAGACTTTAAATATTCCTCATTCGTTAGCTATTTTCAGTTATGCTCCATTACAATATGATGAGAAAAAAGTAATCGAAGCTTTTAAAAAAGTAACAGAAGCCGCAGCATCGGTGATTGGAGAAAACCCGTGTGAGGATTACACTTTTATTAATCATCAAATTTTAAATCCAAGTGGCGGACTTGAACATTTGAATTCTACAACCTGCCAAAATCTTCCCAATGCTTTTATGAATGACAATGCCATAAAAAATTCGATGGGTTTATTTTCTCATGAATATTTTCATTTATGGAATGT
>NZ_JAYWCU010000297.1:0-3195 GCF_043780375.1 Emticicia sp.
CCATATCACCAAAAACAGCTGTTTATTATGTCAATGACGGCCGAAAATATTTGGGTGGAACTTGGTCAGGCAATCGAATTCAGTTTAAAACCAAAGAATTAGGTGATTTTCAAGTAATTTCAGACTATGAAGCACCTTCAATCAGACCTGTAAAAATTGATTCAACCGAACTACGTTTTTCTATTTCCGACGCACTTTCAGGTATTAAAACTTTTAATTGCTATGTCAATCAAAAATGGATTTTGATGGATTATGAATATAAATCAAACAGAATTTGGTCAATAAAATTAGACGAATCTGAAACATTTAATGGTGACTTGAAGTTAGAAGTAACTGATAATGTAGGAAATTTGGCTGTTTACGAAGTAAATATTAATGAATATATTCAACTTCAGAAAAAAATAAAGAAAAGTTCAAAAAAAGTATCAAAAAAGAAAGTAACCAAGAAAAAAAATGGCTCTACAAGTAGGAAATCCAGCTCCAAAAATTCAAGCAAAAAATCAAGTCGGAAACGTCGTTAATCTTTCCGATTTTGCAGGAAAGAAGGTCATTTTGTACTTTTATCCAAAAGATGACACTCCCGGTTGTACTGCTCAGGCTTGTAGCTTGCGAGATAATTATGAAGGACTTTTGGCAAAAGGCTTTGTTGTTTTGGGGGTTAGTGTCGATGATGAAAAATCTCATCAAAAATTTATTAAAAAACACCAGCTTCCATTTGATTTATTGGCCGATACTGAGCAAAAAATAGTTAATGACTATGGCGTTTGGGCCGAAAAATCGATGTATGGCCGCACATACATGGGCATTATTCGCACAACATTTGTGATAGATGAAAAAGGTATTATCGAAGAAATTATTCAAAAAGTAGATACAAAAAATCATGCAACTCAAATATTAGGGCAGTAATTTTTACTAAAAAAAACCTTATTTCACAAAAACCTCGCTTTCGTGAGGTTTTTGTGTTTATAAAGCAAGATGTATTGCGTACTTTTGCAGAATATCAGAAAAAAATATTCCTTTAATCATTTTTTACTTACTTTTGTATTAATTGTACATTTGACACTTAATAATTATTTTTAAATGCAAACCAAAGAATTACAAGACATCGCTTCGCAAGTTCGCCGAGACATCGTTAGAATGGTTCATGGCTGTCAATCAGGGCATCCTGGCGGTTCATTAGGTTGTACTGATTTAATTGTTGGCTTATATTTTCAACAAATGAAAATCAACAACCGTAAAGGCAAAGGTGGAAACCTTACTTTTAATATGGATGGTACGAACGAAGATTTATTTTTCCTTTCAAATGGTCATATCTCACCAGTTTTTTACAGCGTTTTATCTCATAGAGGCTATTTCGACAAAGCAGAATTAGCCACTTTCCGTAAAATAAACTCTCGTTTACAAGGGCACCCAACCACGCACGAGCATCTTCCAGGTATTCGTATTGCTTCGGGATCTTTAGGACAAGGCTTGTCGGTCGCTATTGGTGCAGCATTGGCAAAACGTTTGAACGGTGAAAAAACTACGATTTATTGCCTAATGGGCGATGGTGAGCAGCAAGAAGGACAAGTTTGGGAAGCAGCACAAGCAGCTCCACATCATAAACTGGATAACCTGATTGCGGTAATCGATTTAAATGGTCAACAAATTGACGGCCCAACCAAAAAAGTGATGGACAACCGTGACTTGAAAGCAAAATACAAAGCATTTGGTTGGAATGTTATCGAAATAGCTGATGGTAACGATATGGAGCAAGTAATTACTGGGCTTCGTAAAGCTAAACGTTTGTCGGGCAAAGGTCAGCCAATCATGATTTTGTTGAAAACCGAAATGGGTGCGGGCGTCGATTTTATGATGGGAAGTCACAAATGGCACGGTGTAGCTCCAAACGATGAGCAATTAGCTGCAGCACTGGCTCAATTGCCTGAGACTTTGGGCGATTATTAAGCGTATTTTAAGACATTTTCAAGTAAAACCCTGAAAAATCAAACAATCAATAGCTTTGTTTGATAAAAGATATTATAAAATGACAAAATATCCATTTACCGAGAAAAAAGATACACGCTCTGGATTCGGAGCAGGAATGACCGAGTTAGGTCGCACAAACCCTAATGTCGTAACACTTTGTGCCGACTTAGTGGGTTCGTTGAAAATTGATACTTTTATCAAAGAAAACCCTGAACGTTTTATCCAATGCGGTATCGCTGAGGCAAATATGATAGGCGTAGCCGCAGGTTTGACAATCGGAGGTAAAATTCCGTTTGCTACCACTTTTGCTAACTTTGGTTCAAGCCGTGTTTACGACCAAATTCGTCAATCAGTTGCTTATTCTAACAAAAACGTAAAGATTGCCGTTTCTCATGCTGGTCTTACTTTGGGCGAAGATGGAGCAACACACCAAATCTTAGAAGATTTAGCCATGATGCGTGCCATGCCAAACATGACAGTTATCAATCCTTGTGATTTTAACCAAACCAAAGCGGCAACAATCGCTGCAGCTAATCATAAAGGCCCAATTTATTTGCGTTTTGGTCGTCCGGTAGTTCCTGTTTTTACTTCTCCTGACCAAAAATTCGAAATCGGAAAAGCATGGATGGTTAGCGAAGGAAAAGATGTAAGCATCATTGCCACGGGTCATTTAGTTTGGGAAGCCATTCAGGCTTGTGAGATTTTGGAGGCTCAAGGTATTAGTGCGGAAATTTTAAATATTCATACCATTAAACCTTTAGACGAAAAAGCTATCTTAAAAAGTGTACGCAAAACAAAATGTGTAGTTTCGTGCGAAGAACACCAAATGAATGGCGGTTTGGGCGATGCCATTGCTCAAACTTTAGCAAAAAACTTCTTAGCACCACAAGAATATGTTGCTGTTGATAATTCATTCGGTGAGTCGGGAACTCCTGCTCAATTGATGGAAAAATATGGTTTAAATGCTGCAACAATCGTTGAGAAAGCCTTGAAAGTTATTGCGAGAAAAGGATGAATTTTATAAAAAACACGATTAAAAAAGTGGTTGGAGCATTTACTTGCACCAACCACTTTTGTTTTATTACTCTATTTTTTCACCATTTCAATCGTATAGTTTACTTCGACCTTAGAGGTTGTTTAAGTTTTTTTTTGCTGGTAAAAAATGATACTTTTTTGACTTAATCAAGGTTAAAAAAGTGAAATTTTGCGAGCAAAATGAGCCTTTTT
>NZ_JAYWCU010000298.1:0-8246 GCF_043780375.1 Emticicia sp.
TGTGTCATTCGTTCTGTCATTGATACATTGCTAAAAAGGCAACTGGAGGTACTTCCATACCTAAATCTAATCATTAAAAATCAACCTGTGTGGTAACAACTATTCTTATGAAAAAAAATAGTAATTTAATTCAAAATCAGCGATTTATTAAAAAGAAGCTAATTGAGAATTCTATTCAAAAGATTATTAAAGATGATAGTTTGCAAGAATTGCGAAAAGAAACATATCAGATTCCTCTAAAAAAATCAAAACCAATAGGAGAACCAAAACTAACTTTCACCCAAGAAAATATCTACGAAAACGACGGAGTGCCGCCCAACCGAATTGTGAAGATTATTTATGAAGATTTACAACTTGGCAAGAAAAAAGTACATGAACTAAAATATGAGTTTTATTAAATCACTTTTCACCCATCAACCAAATATGAAAACTAAAATATTACTTTTAATTACACTTTTTCTAAGCATAAATTCCTTCGCCCAATCAAAAAAAGACAGTCTTTTTCCTGTGCGTGGATTTTGTATTGCAGCACCAAATACAAAAGAAATTGAGCCTTTTGTGAAGTTTATCAATGAAGAATTGGCAAGTCGAGGGGTGAATACATTAATCCTAAGAGTTGATTTTAATTATCAGTTTGAAAGTCATCCCGAACTACGTGATGCCAACGCTCTTTCAAAAGCTGATATTAAGAAACTTGTCAAAGTTTGTCAAGCGAATAAAATTCGACTTATTCCACAAATCAATTTATTGGGACATCAATCTTGGGCGAGCAAAACCACCAATTTATTGAATGTTTACCCTGAGTTTGATGAAACTCCTCACGTAAAAATGCCTGAAAAATACGTTTGGCCAAATGCTGACGGTTTGTATTGTAAAAGCTATTGTCCATTGCACGAGGGCGTGCATAAAGTTGTTTTTGCTTTGGTTGATGAGATTTGTGATGTTTTTGAAAGCAATGCTTTCCACGCAGGAATGGATGAAGTTTTTTACTTAGGTGATGATAAATGTCCAAGATGCAGTGGCAAAGACAAAGCAGAATTATTTGCAGGAGAAGTCAATAAAATTCAAAATCATTTGGCTCAAAAAAATAGAAATTTATGGATTTGGGGCGATAGATTGATTGATGGAAAAACAACTGGCATTGGCATTTGGGAAGGAAGCTATAATAACACGCACCGAGCCATTGATTTGGTTTCAAAAAATGTTACTATTTGCGATTGGCATTACGAACAACCGTTGCCAACCGCAGTAATGTTTGCTATGAAGGGATTTAATGTTATTACTTGTCCGTGGAGAATGCCAGCGGTAGGAGTTGCACAAGTACAAGACTTAGCCCGTTTTAGAGCAAGTTCAACCCCCGAAATGAAAGGAAAATATCAAGGTATTATGCAGACTGTTTGGTCGGGTGTGGGTAATTTTTTGGAGGAATTTTACAGTAAAAAAGAAGGTAATTCGCAAGCCAATTGCTTTAGAGCGATATTTGATGAAATGAATAAAGTGCAATAAAAGTGACTTATATATGCTAAATTGTTTAAATAAAGTGAAGTTTTTCTCGTGGCATGATTTTTCCATGGCACGAGAAAGTTTCAATCCTCAAAAAATGCACAACTTCCACCAACCCAATCGAAGTTTTTATTGAAGTTTACACCAATCATTTCACCACGACTTAGGCGAGCTAAATTCGTAACTAATTTTGGTCGAGAAGCATTGTCTTCCCACGTAAATAACATTCTGATTTCAGTTTTTATCAAATTTCCTTCTTTGTCTTCAATAATTGGCTCGTATTTTACCTTTTTCTGAATCAAATAGTTCTCTTTGTCTTCAATTACGTCTAAATCTTCCTTCGTAAAATGAAGTTTTACGCCACTTCCTGCAAAAGAAAAAAGCGGTTTTAAAACATAATTTTCTAAATCGACAGGATATTCTTTTAATTCTGACAAAAAGAAACTTTGTGGTACGAAAGCACTTTTGAGCAAAGGCAATGTAAATTTACTGATTCTGAAAAACCAATTGGGGTGCGTTACCCATTTGGCTTCAATTTCGTCAGTCATTTTGAAGTTTGTCTCCAAATTTGGAAAATTCTGTAACAAATCATCAAAAATCAAGCGATTGTAAATGCGTTTTATTTCAATGGTTTTACCTGCTTTTTCGTAGAAAAGTTTCTTACCAACTTTCTTTATTTTTGTTAAACAAACAGGCTCAATTCCCCAGAGTTGTTTGGTAATTTCAAAATCTAAGCGTGTTTTTTGCTTTTCTGGGTAAATTTCGAGCAAAATTACATTTTCAGGTTTTTCATCTGCCAAAAGCACTTTTTTCATTTCATCAACGTAAGAAGCAAACGAAAGACGATTGAAATATTGGCTAAAATTTTGTGGTATTTCAAAAAATTTACGGTATTTCTGACCTAAATACCATTGATAACCAAAAAGTGATGGAAAACCTTGAAGTTCAATTAGTTGAGGTGAAAGTTCTCCATTTTCATCTTTACAAACTGCAAAGTCAATGGCTAAAAAACTTGGGTGTTCATCCTCATTTGGTACATTCTGATTTGTTGGAACGGCTCTTTGTGTTTTTTCCTTGAAATCAGGTTTCAGTAAAACATCAATAATATCGTTGCAGGCTTGTAAAAGTTTGATTTTTAGGTCTTTGGGAACAAAAACTGGTGTTTCGGCAACTCGAAAATCAAGCTGATTTGGAAATTCTTGTTGAATTTCAGCAAGCATTGACTCGAATTTTTCTTGCGAAAAACTTTCATTGAACTTATGTCTGATTTGTGGAATCATGAGCTTAAAAAGTATCTTTTAGCGTAATATTTTAATTTTGTCTTTACTTCCTCCCAGTCGTAATTTTTATACAGTTTGGGCATTTTTGAGCTATCTGCATTGTCAATTTCACCAAATGCAGTAAAAATTATTGATGAATTTTTGCTGTATGGATATAAATTATTGAAATGCGAAAAACCATCATTAAATGAAAAATGTTGGCAAAGTTCGTAAATATCTATAAAATCTTTTTTTGTTTTTCGTGTACAAATCGCATCAAATTTCATAGCAAAAACATCAAGCGGACTTGCAATTCTGATTCCTTCAATAGTTTCATAATTCTTAAAATCTATGTCCCACTTTGCTAAATCAATCTTTATATCATTTTCAATAAATGCTAATAAGGCAAAATCACCAGCGTACTGTAATTGCCGATTTGGATTAGTTTGAAGGTATTTCCAAAGGTTTTTAGGCAATTCTGATGAGCTAAATAAATCTATATCTTCCGAATTTCGATGACCGTACCTCAAAGCAAGTGAAGTGCCGCCAACCAAAACAAAATCGTTCAGTTTTTTATTTTGCATAAGATTATGCAAGATTTTCAGAAGGGAATGTGAGATGGTCTGTTTGTGTAGCATTTAAAGTTTTCTTTAGGAATATCCAACAAAAGATGTCCCAAACTTATGGCATTTAATCTTAAAAATGGAGCTTTTTTTAGAGCAAAGGCACATTTTTCATTGCCATAGAAAGCAATAAGATTTTTCAAATCGCTTAATTTACCCCACTCAAATACTCGTCCAATTATCCAATCGGCTTCTTTGTCATAATCAAGGCTTTGAAAATCAACATCCCAAAAAGCCTGTTTAGAAAGATTTGGCTTTTCCATTATTTTTTATGCTAAGGCTAATATCTGTTCCGCAGCGTGATTCAAAAAAGTAGGAATAATAACCGATTCGGTGAGCATGATTTTATCCGGGTCGTCGAGGCGGTCAATCATTTCTTCATATTTTTCAATGCCGTATTCATTAATAACTGCCATGCGTTTTTCTTCTTGCTTAAAATACCTCATCATTCCCTCAGAATCAGCTTCTGGGTGAAATTGTGTGCCAAAAACTTCGTCCGAAAAACGAATCGACATCACCGCTCTTTCTAAAGGGATATGCTCTCTTATTTTCTCTAAACAAAGTATTTTTGCACCAAAATCATTTATTTTCTCCCAATTAGGTTGCACTAATTGATAATCTCTTGAATCAACCGCATAAAAAACATCAGGCAATTTTTCGAACAAAAACTCTTCTTCACCATCATCGGTTCGGTGCATGGGCATTACGCCAAAAGAAGTCTTACGTCGTTTGGAAACATCTCCAAATTTTAAATAATTGCTTACTATTTGAAATGAGTGGCAAATGAGAAACAAATATTTTTTTTCATCAGAAGCCTGATTATGAGCAAAAATTTGGTCAATAAAATGGTTGTAGTTTTCCTCCCAAGCATGACCTTCTGGTAGTGGATTTCCTGGTCCACCCGTCGAAATGAAAATATCATAATTTTCAATATTGGGGAACTCAGTTTTTTCTCTTACATTAAAAATATCATAATGTCCTTCAATGCCATCTTGTGACAAAAACTGTCCACATAGCATTTTTATACAACGCATTCCTTCGTTGGCTCTGCCATCGTACATATCTAAAATTGCAATATTCATTCTTTTAATTTACGATATACGAATTACGAATATTTTGAGAGGATTTCGCTGAGATTAAAATTGTTCAGATAAGCTATTAATAATCAAATACTTATCTCGTAATCGCAACGAACTCGTTCATAAATCGTAATTCCTTTTATAGTCCTGCTTTTGTTTCTTTTACTATATAATCAACAACAGCTTTCAGACTTTTAGTTTCTTCAAATACTTTTAACTGACGGTCGGCTCCGCTACCCATTCTCAAAATTTCATGGATATATTCCACTTCTTTGCGGCTACCAAGTTCATCCAGCACATCATCTACAAACTCCATCAATTCTTCGGCAAGATGTGAGTAAGGCACTTCAATTTCTTTTCCAAAATCAATCAAGTTTCCTTGAATACCATACCGAGCTGCTCTCCATTTATTTTCGCTGATGAGCATTTTATGGTAAGGTCTAAAATTTAGATTTTGTTGATGAAGTTTGTGTAATTTAGCTACAATGGCTTGCATTAACGCTGCCAAACAGATAGTTTCATCAACTCTCATCGGAATA
Source organism: Emticicia sp. (assembly GCF_043780375.1). Taxonomy (GTDB): domain Bacteria; phylum Bacteroidota; class Bacteroidia; order Cytophagales; family Spirosomataceae; genus Emticicia. The sequence continues at coordinate 5,004 of NZ_JAYWCU010000298.1, forward strand.
TCACAAATCCTAAACTCTACTGTCGGGTAAAATGGGTGTAAACGAACATCCCACCAAATTTTCTTGCCATTATCAATACAGCCTGTTTTGATGAGAAGATTTACGTAACTATCATACTCTGCTACACTCGAAAAATAATCAGGAATACCTGTTCGGGGGAATTTATCGAAGACTTTTGATCGATACGATTTAAAACCAGTATTTCGTCCGCACCAAAAAGGCGAATTGGTAGAAAGTGCATAAATATGTGGCAAGAAATACCTTGCAGCATTCAAAATTTGTATTCCTTCCTCACGGCTGGGAATTCCGACGTGAACGTGCAGTCCAAAAATCAGGTTTGAGCGAGCCACATCTCGCATATCATCAATTAGTTTGTCATAACGCTCATCTTCGGTAATTAGCTGTTTCTGCCAGTCAGAAAAAGGGTGTGTTCCTGCGGCTGCAATGTGGAGGTTTTGTTTGGCTGCCAAATCGAACAACATTCTACGCAGGTAAGTTACTTCTTCACGTGCTTGTTGAATATTTTCACACACACTCGAAATCATCTCAACCACCGCTTGGTGCATTTCCTGCTTGATTCGTTCTTGCAAAATTACTTGCCCACCCTCTACCAATTTTGACATGTGGGAACGTAATTCACGAGTTTTTGGGTCGATCGTTTGGAATTCTTCTTCAATACCTAATGTAAATTGGTGCATAGTTTGTTCGGTATTATTATGGTTGTTCTGATACGACGGATTTACTAATATTAACTCGACAAATTAGGAAATTTGTTGTGTTTATTTTTTCTTTGAAACTGCTTTTTTCTCTGGTACAGATACTAAATTTGCCATTGCTGCATTTCCAATGAATGTACCCCATGTACAGTTGTCTTTACCATTTTTTTGCTCAATTGCTCTTTCAATTGCCATTTTTGAAGCATTTTCTACAATCCAGTCATAATTGTCTTGTCCTACTGAGTGAATATCAGCATCGGGAGCTGGATTACAGAAATCAATCGCATAAGGAATTCCGTCACGAATCGCAAACTCAACAGTATTGAAATCATAACCTAAAGCATGGTTCAATTTCAAAACATAATCGGTAATAGTTGCCATCAATTTTTTGTGTTCTACTCCTTGTGTTTTTGGTTGGGTAGCATAACGCAAATGGTGTGGATTACGTGGCTCATACGGCATAATATGTACATATTTTCCATTGAGGCAATAACAACGATAATAGTCCGTAAACTGGATTTCTTCTTGTAAAAGCATCACTAATTCTCCAGTTTCAGCGTGTTTATGCCATAAATCATCAGGATTTTCAACTCTATAAACGCTTTTCCAGCCTCCACCCGAATGGGGTTTCATATAAGCAGGAAACCCAATTTGATTAAAAATATAAGCCCAATCTAATGGATTTACTAAATTACGGAATGATTTTTCAGTAGTGTCTGCTGGACGCTCTCTTGAAGGTAAAAGAATAGTTTTTGGCACTGGAACTCCCAATTTAACTGCTAAACAGTTATTAAAAAACTTTTCATCGGCACTCCACCAAAATGGATTATTGATAACTGCAGTGCCGCAAAGAGCTGCATTTTTCAAATATGCTCTATAAAAAGGCACGTCTTGTGAAATACGGTCGATAATCACTGCGTAATCAGTTGGTACTCCTTGCTCAACTTTATCAATCTGAACTGCTTCGGCAATAATGCCTTTTGGGGCAGTTTTGTTTACTTGCTCAATAAATGCCCATGGAAAAGTATCTTCCATGCCGAATAATATGCCTATTTTTTTCATGATTTTATTAGTATTATTTATTGATTTTAGAGTTTTTTGTTCTATTAAATGGAAATTAGTTATTGACTTTTAAATCGGCATTTTTCTTACATATTCCGAAAACATCATTTTCCAGAGTGGCCAGTCGTGACTTGCCCATTTTTTTTCGTCATACCAATGATCAATGCCTTTATTGCCTAATAATCGTGACATATTTAGATTGTCTTCACGGCAAATATCCCATTCAGAAGTGCCAAGAATGATGTTTAGATGTTTATATTTCCAACTTTCAGCATTTTGCATAAAATCCATTGGGTCATTGAAATAAACATTATCATCATAGTATCCTTTCATGAAACTTTTGATACTGAAAGCTCCACTCATACTGAACAAATGTGCCACTAAATCTGGATTTTTCAAAGCAAAATTGCTACAATGATAGCCCCCAAAACTACAACCTGCTACACCAATTCGATGAACACTACATTCGGTTTGGATATAAGGAACCAATTCTTCTTTCAAAAAACGAGTGTAAAGATTATAATTATGAATTTTGATGTTGGCAGGCAAATCTTTTGCGTAAAAACTATCAAAATCAATGCTATCAATATTATAAAGTTTTATTTTACCGGCATCAACCAAATCTGCAACAGTATCTAAAAGTCCAAAATCTTTATTTTGAAGGTAATTTCCCATTGAAGTTGGAAACATGAGAATTGGGTAGCCCCAGTGTCCGCTTACCAACAAATCAATGTCTCGCCCTATGATGTGCGAATAGAATTTTATGTGTTTTTCTTGCATAAACTTTGTAATGAGAAGTGTAATAAAGGTACAAAATTCGTATATTGTTTTTGAACAAGAAAATGTTTTGCCAAATAAAATTTTGATTTAACTTAATATTGAATCTTACATGTTTGATAAAATATTGTATTGTTGTATTTTTTTAAAATAAAATGTTGTTTTGATTTGATTTTCTGTTTTTGAGTTATGAATTTGTAAATTTGTCAAAACAAATATTTTTCTGAAATATTAGTCGAATTTAAGCTATTAAACAAATGAATTTTAAATTTTTTATCAAGAAGGCTACTATTTTAGTAATTTTGCCTTTATTTTTTTCAAGAAAAACCTTTTCTCAAGTGCAGCAAGTTACAATAATTAATGAATTAAAGATACAATCAAAGTTTCTCAAACGAGAAGTGATTTACGATTTGATTTTACCACCAAATTACGAAAATATTTCACAAAAACTTAAAGTTTTGTACATGAATGATGGACAAGATAAGGAGTCTTTAAAAATAGAAAAAACCCTAAACAAACTTTATCGTGCCAACGAAATTGAACCAATTGTTTTTGTGACGATTCATGCTAACGAAAGCGGAACGCCGCCCGATCGAATGAAAGAGTATGGTACGGCCGCAATGCCTGATTATAAAAACCGTGGCAACTTAGCTCATCAGTACAATGACTTTATTATTAATGAATTAAC
>NZ_JAYWCU010000299.1:0-10977 GCF_043780375.1 Emticicia sp.
TTCTACAATTCCTGCTGCATCAAGCAAATCTTCGTCGATGGTGATACTTCCTACATAATTGAGTTCAGCTTGTGTAACCTTCACTCGGTGGATTTTTGATTTGAAAATATTGATTAACATTTGACTTTCATATTGTTTTTTGTGAAAAGTATTTACAATCAAGACCAATAAAAAACCACCAAACAATGGCGAGTTTTTAATCTTGTAAATCTAAAGAATCTTTTTAATTCTGTTAGAATCGCCTGCAAAATTATAAAATTGCGTGGGAAAGAAACATTTTGTCCGATAATAAAATTCAGATTTAATTTTTTTAACTAAATTTGTTTTGAAAAAGCTCATAAACAAATGATAAAAAAACTACTACTTTTTTTAGTTGCCACCACTTCTATATCCTTCGCTCAAGATGCCGATATTTTTAAACCCGATTCTATAAAAAAAGTAATAGAAGCTACACAAATTACGTCTTCACTTCGTATAGATGGTGTGATGAATGATGCCGAATGGAGAAAAATCAAACCTACGTCAGGATTTATACAAATTGAGCCATTCCAAGGCAAAAATCCTACACAAAATACCGAGGTTCGAGTGCTTTACAACAAACAATATCTCTATTTTGGCATTTTTGCTCGTGATTCTCTCGGTAAAAAATCTATCAGAGCAACCGATTTTAAGAGAGATTTTAATGTAAGGCAACACGACATGATTGCATTATCGTTTGATGGTTTCAATGATAAACGAAACTCAATGGCTTTGGTCACAAATCCATATGGCGTGCAACGAGATTTGCTGTCGTTCGACGACCTATATTATGACACCGATTGGGACGGACTTTGGCGAGTACGCACCACTCGAACCGACTCTGGTTGGGTAGCCGAAATGGCTATTCCGTGGCAAACCTTGCGTTATCCAAAAACTACCGAAGCGATTCAAAACTGGGGCTTCAATGTTTTTCGTAGTCGCCGAATGACCAACGAACAGACTGCTTTTTCGCCTTACCCTCGTTCGTTTTCAAACTTACGTATGACTTATGCAGGTATTTTGAAAAACTTGCAACCACCTCCACCATCACCCAATGTTAGAATTCAACCTTATTTTCTGACATCTTATGATAATTATAAAGGTGGCGTTTCACCAAAACCTTCGGATACGAATTATAAATTGGGAGGTGAATTGAAATGGGCAATCAATCCTAATGCTGTTTTAGACCTCACAACAAACACTGATTTTGCTCAAGCCGATGCCGACCGCCAAGTAAATAATGTTACTCGCTTTTCAGTGTTTTTTCCTGAAAGGCGACAGTTTTTTCTTGAAAACGCCTCACTTTTTGGTGTGGGCGTAGGTCCAAATTTCGACATGTCGGGCGGTACGATGCGAGTACAACCATTTTTTAGCAGAAGAATAGGACTTGATGATGCAGGTAATCCGATACCGATTGATGCGGGCGGAAGATTTGTTTATCGCTCATTGAAGCGAAATTATGGAGCAATCTTGATGCGGCAGCGAGGTGTGGGCGATACGCCAGCAACGAACTTTTTTGTAGGAAGATTTTCTGAAAATTTTGGCAAACAAAATCGTATTGGTGGACTTCTAACAGTCAAAAATCGTCCCGATGGTTCAAATATTGTTGCTACAATTGATGGCTTTTTTCGGTTAAGTCAAGCTCACTCGCTCAATACGATGGCAGTTTATTCGACCTCTACTAATGGTAGAAAGCAAGGTTTTTCGGGTTTTGCACAATATTATTATACTAACAACCAGTTTAAAATTTGGTGGACAGAATCGGTCGTAACCAAGAATTTTAACCCCGAAATGGGTTTTGTTTCTCGAAGCGATGTGGTGGGTACTACGCCAGGGTTTTTTTGGTACAATCGAGGAAATTGGTTACCATTCAAAAAATATATTCGAGCGTTTGAGCCTGGTATCATGACCGAATTATATCACCAAGCCTCTACTGGAAAATTGATAGAAAGTCAAATTAATATCAATCCTGTATGGTTCAATTTTCAAAATGGGGGTTTTTTAGGCTATTTAGTTAATCCCACTTTTCAAAGCTTAACCGAACCTTTCGAGCCTTTGGGCGTTACAATTCCTGTGGGAAATTATAATTATGTAAGACACCAAATTTATGCCAGTACCGACCCTTCAAAAATTATTAATCTGACGGTTGATTATAATTGGGGAAGCTATTTTGATGGAAAACTGATTGGTAACGACTTCAAATTACAATTTGCACCTATTCCTCATATTTCGATTGTTGGTCGCTATAACAGAAATCATTTCAAAAGTGTTGGCGATTTTTCCAAAAACAAAACCGTAAATTTATATGCCATTGAAGGGCGTTTTGCTATCAATCCACGTGTGCAATTGATTAGTTTTTTTCAGAAAAATTCAGAAAATAATTCTCAAAATTACAATATTCGTCTTTCGTGGGAATATCAACCTTTGTCGTATATTTACTTTGTTTATAATCACCGAGGTTTTGATAATATTCAGCAACCAAATATGCAGCGAATTACTCAAACTGAAGACCACGTAATTGCAAAAATTAGCTATTTGAAGCAGTTTTGAAATAATTGTTAATGCTCTAGAGTTAATTATAAAAAATAAAACGATATTTCTAATTAACTCCAAATATCAAAAACTCATACATTTTCAACGACAATATAAATTTTATTCAACCTTAAAAACAGCAAAACTATGAAACGACGCTCCGCACTAAAAAGCCTATCAATGGCTTTTGGTGGCTTAGTGACTCTTCCCGCGTGGGCCTCAAACTGGACTCCCAGCTCTATTGGTACAAATACATCATTATCAGTTAGTGATGAAAGTATTTTGGCCGAAATCGTAGAAACTATCATTCCTGAAACAAAAACACTAGGTGCAAAATCGCTCAAAGTGCATCAGTTTGCCATGCGAATGATAAACGATTGTTATGGGGAAGCGGCACAAAAAAGCTTGAAACAAGGACTTGCCAAGACTGAAGAATTGGCAAAACAAATTAACAATAAGTCGTTTGTTGAATGTGATGCAAAACAACGCACCGATATTATTTTGCAAATGAGCAAAGCAGATGATTCAAGCAAAAGATTTGTAGATATGATTAAAAGTCTAACGATTCGAGGCTATACAAATTCTGAATATTACATGGTTAATATCCAGCATTTCAATATGGCTCCTGGTTTTTATCATGGCTGTGTTCCTGTAAAAAGTTAAATTTTTTCACCAAGAATTCATTTATTCATTCACAATTCTATCATTCAACATTCACTAAGAAAATGTCATATTTTAATATAGATTCAGTAAAAGACCGTACTTTCGATGCCATCGTTGTTGGCTCAGGAATTAGCGGTGGTTGGTCGGCTAAAGAGCTGACAGGCAAAGGCTTACGTACATTATTACTGGAGCGTGGTCGTGATGTAAAGCACGTGACAGATTACCCAACGACCATGAAAAACCCGTGGGAGTTTGACCATCTCGGACAAATAACCAAAGAACTAAAAGATGCCAACCCAATTGCGAGCCGATGTTACGCTTTTGGCGAAGATTCGTCTCATTTTTTTGTAAAAGATGCCGAACATCCGTACGTGCAGGAAAAACCATTTGATTGGATTCGTGGCTACCAAGTTGGCGGAAAATCATTGATGTGGGCCAGAGGAACGCAACGTTGGTCGCAGTTCGATTTTGAAGGGCCAGCCCGTGATGGCTTTGCCGTTGAATGGCCAATTGGTTATGCTGATATTGCTCCGTGGTACAGTTATGTAGAGAAATTTGCAGGAATTTCGGGCAATAAAGATGGTTTGCCACAATTGCCCGATGGCGAGTTTTTGCCACCACACGAGCAATCATGCGTTGAAAAATATTTTACACAACAAATGTCCAAGCATTACAACGGAAGTCGCCCCGTGATTATTGGTCGTTGTGCTCATTTGACTCAGCCAAAAGACATTCACTTTCAACAAGGACGAGGGCAATGCCAAAACCGTAATTTGTGTCAGCGTGGCTGCCCATATGGTGGTTATTTTAGTAGCAATTCATCGACAATTCCGTGGGCGATGCGTTCAGGAAAATTGACAATGAAAACCGATTCGGTGGTACATTCTATTATCTACGATGAGAAAAAAGGTGGGGCCGCCAACGGTAAGGCAACAGGCGTGCGGGTAATTAATGCCAACACCAAAGAAATAACCGAATATTATGCAAAAGTTATTTTCTTAAATGCCGCAACCCTTAATACCAATTTGATTCTGTTGAATTCTACTTCAAATCGTTTTCCAAATGGTTTGGGTAATGATAACGGTTTGCTCGGAAAATACATCGCTTTTCATAATTTCCGTACCACGATTTCGGGAGAGTATGAAGGCTTTTTAGATAGTACCACCGAAGGAATTCGTCCGAATGGTAGTTATATTCCTCGTTTTCGTAATTTATTAAAGCAAGAAACCGACTTCTTGCGAGGCTATTCCGCAGGTTTTGGCACAAGTCGAATGACTAATAATGACACTTCTGGCATTGGCGAAGATTTGAAAAACAGTTTGGCAAATACCAAATACGGCAATTGGCGAGTAGGCTCGCACATGATGGGCGAGACGATTCCGAAAGAAAGTAATTATGTAGCTTTAGATAAAACTTTAACCGACCAGTGGGGAATTCCACAGTTGAAAATTTCGGTTTCTTATGATGACAACGACGAGAAAATGATTAAAGATTTTCATGAGCAATTAACCGAAATGTACACAAAAGCAGGTTTTACGAACATCAAAACGCACGATAAACCAGACAAAGCCCCAGGCTTGGATATTCACGAAATGGGCGGTGTAAGAATGGGAAAAGACCCAAAAACATCAATGCTAAATAAGTGGAATCAGTTGCACAATTGCAAAAATGTATTCGTAACCGACGGAGCTTGCATGACTTCCAATTCAACGCAAAATCCGTCTCTAACATTTATGGCAATTACTGCTCGTGCCGCCGATTTTGCGGTAAAGGAGTTTAAGAAAGGTAATTTGTAAACGTAGTTTTAAAAGGATTTATCAGTGAGCAACAACAACTCCCTGATAAATTCTTTTTTCTTGAAAACTTACTTCAATTTGACATCCTGCCAAGTAGCATTATACGAGCCAAAGCAGCCAAAACCTCCATTTACATTGGTATAAAGAAGCACAGGTTCGGCAAATGGATTATTATTTTCTCTTTGTTTTCGCAACGATGTATGATAATTATAGTAGTGGGTATCAGTTTGAAATAGTCCAACTTGAATGGTTTTAAGTCTTATTAATTTGGCATTTTGCCCTGTTGATGAGCCTTGATTATTAAGCGGTTGAAAACTTCGACTTAACGAAATCAACTGTCCATCGGTATCTTTGTCGTCAATTGTTCTTAAATCAAGAATTGTAGAAAAGGAGCTAAAAATAGTATTTTTGTTGTTTTTAGGGTCAGGAATTTGATAGATAAAGTCAAAAAGGCCCAATCCTCGGTAATAATTTTTCATACCCACTACGTCTTGCCAAATCAATTTTACTGTATATTCAGTATTAGTAACTGAGTTCCCTCTTTGACTATCAACACTTTTCAAAGAATCAACTTTTACTTCCCTAATTGCAACATCGCTCGGCACTGTTGTTGAAGCACTAACTTTTCTTCCATCGGGTGTACTTACAACAATTGAATATGTTTTTCCTGTCAAAATCGGTAGTTTAGAAGGTAAGGCTCGATAATATCCTTGTGCCTTATTATAAACCAAAGAAATAGTTGTTGTGCCATCAGAAAGACTGACGGTAGCATTCGTAATATCGTCTCTGATGTCGCCTATTGTTCCAATAAGAACTTTTGTTTCTGTTATTTTTGCCGACAAAACAGTATCTTGAGGAGCAATAAAACAAGCCACAACTAATTTTGAATCCGTTTCTGGCAAAATTGATGGGTCGATTTCTTTAACCAAACTTTTACAAGAAAAAAAGGTTAATTGACTGATTATCAATAATATAATCAGGCTTGAATGATAGAATGCTTGCCACAATGGAATATGTTTTCTTAAATTTTTCATGTATCTAAAACTCCCCTTTAGGGGCTGTGGTTGTTCAAAATTTAAAATTGTAACTAAGCGATGGAATAATCGGAAAAATAGAATACCTCTGCAAAATCGTGACAGATTGTTTGTTTGCGTCGATTTTGGTATTTAGTTGATAGAAAAAAGGATTTTTACGATTGTAAGCATTATAAATACTCACCTCCCAAGTTCGTTCATGGCGACGCATTTTTTTATGAAACTGAACACCCAAATCTAAACGGTGATAAGGTTCGGCTCGAAAGGAATTTTTTTCGCCATATTCTTGCACCCCACGACCCGCAAAAAGTGGGGTTACTGGTGTTGTTGAATTAGCCAAATTAATATTTTGACCAGAGCGAGTATTAAAATTACTATAACCATTATATCTTGAGACTGGCACCGTGAGTGCATTTCCGGTTCCATATACCCAAACTGCCGAAACAGTAATCGTAGGTTTTATGTCGTAAATTCCGACCAGCGACAAGTCATTTCGGCGGTCGTAACGTGGGTAAAATTCTTTACCAAAATTTAGTTCAGCAAACTGCCATTTCGTCCAAGAAAGTGTGTATCCTGCCCAACCAGAGAACTTCCCAACTTTCTTTTGCAATAAGAATTCAGCACCATACGACCAACCTTTTCCTGCCGTTACGTTATCTTCCCAACGTACTTTGTTTGCACTCGTAACATCATTAAAAAGCAAAAAACTTGCTCCTTCCTTATAATTGATAAGATTTGACATTGTTTTATAATAACCTTCGACGGTGAATGTCAAGCCTTTCTTATCAAAATCTTTGGCAAAACCAGCCGCAATTTGTTGCGATTGCTGCGGAGCAATCTTATCAGTTGTTGGCACCCACAAATCAGTTGGCAAACCCAATCCAGTATTTGTAAGCAAATGCACATATTGGTTCATCAAAGCATAAGAGGCTTTGAATGCTAAAGAATTACTCAATTTTAAAGCTGCCGAGAAGCGTGGCTCAGGACGCAGATAATCTGCCCCTAAAACATGGTAGTTACTCATCCGAAAACCAATATTCATTTTTAACCGCTCAATTGGTTGCCAAACATCTTCTGCATAAATACCCGATTCGATAACATCAATATTTTCAATTTTTGTTTCATATTTACCAATATCCGAATCTTGTAAAACAACTGCACTTGGCGTAAAACGATGAGAAATTGATTGAATTCCCATCTTTATTATATGTTTTGGATTGGGAAAATAATCAAAATCATATTTGATTGAGTAATCTCGAATGCCCGAATCATACTGCAAATTATAGGTTGAAGGCAGTTCTGTAACAGCATCTATGGAATTTTGAGTTGAGCTAATATTAAATCTATAACGGCTATAAATTAAAGATAAATTGCCAAATAGTTTTTGCGAATAAAGGTGATTCCAGCGTAAAGTTGCCGTTTCATTGCCCCAATTCAAGCCATTAGTTGAGTTGTTTGTTGGACCATCTGTATCAGTCTTAAATTTGTCTTTTCCAAAATAACCACTCAAATAAACTTTATCTTTCCCCCCTAATTCATAGTTCATTTTAGCATTCAAATCATAAAAATAATAACCTCCTGTTGTTTTTTCTACTTCGTTTTTTTGCGATGCTTTGATAAACGGAGCAGCCAGCACATCAACATAAGTCCGACGAGCTGAAATGAGAAATGAAGAACGAGCCGCTGCTTTTTTCTTTGTTTTAATTGGGCCTTCCAAAGTTAATCTCGAAGAAATCAAGCCAATTCCTCCTTCTCCACTTAGTTTTTCCTTGTTTCCTTCCTTCATATTCATTTCAATAACTGATGAGAGTCGCCCACCAAAACGTGCAGGAAAACCGCCTTTTGTAAGTTCAACACTCTTCAAAGCATCGCCATTAAAAACCGAAAAGAATCCAAATAGGTGGTTGGCATTATAAACAATGGCATCATCAAGGATTATTAAGTTTTGGTCAGGCCCACCACCCCGTACATAAATTCCGGTCTGTCCTTCAGAGCCTTTCTGCACACCAGGCATTAGTTGAAGAATTCTTAAAACATCTTTTTCGCCTAAAAATGCAGGAATTTTCTTGATTTGATTAATCGGAATATCAATTTTACTCATCTGTACCGACTCACTTACTCGCTCCTCTTGGCGTTTGGATGATACCACAACTTCTTGCAATTGATTGGTAGAAACTAAAGTAATATTAACTTCCAAGTTTTTTGTGAGAGCAATTTTCTTGATAACTCTTTCATAACCAACAAATGAGAAAACCAACACAACCGAGTCTTTGGCAGGAAGTGTGAGTGAATAAAAACCGTAGGTATTGGTTGCAGTTCTAAAATTGGTCGTTGGTACATAAATATTTACGCCAATGAGCTGTTCCAAACTACCTTTTTCTCGCACATAACCGCTAATTGTGAAAGACTTTTGGGCAAAAACATTGAAAGAAAAGATAGAAGCTAACAGTAGAACTAAAGGTATTTTTTGAATCATTAGAATTGCTCGTTTGAAAGAAATTGATAGTCATATTATACCTAACGAAAATTGATGTTGAAAAGTGGGGTTGGGTTTTAAAATTATGAGAATTAAAACTTAACAAGAAAAAAACATCATAATTACTTAAATATCAATCGTTTATTTTTTCTTTGTAGTTGCAAATGTTGTAATTTTACATCAAAATTTTAATCAAATACCTAAAATTCTAATACTATCATGGCAGAGAACGAAAAAAAAATGACTGATAAAGCAACTGAAGTTGCAGACCAAGCTAAAATTGTCGCAACTGAAAAACTTGCAGATTTGAAAGCCGAAGCAACAGAAACCATTGATGGTTTAAAAGAAACAGAATTGGTAAGTGAAGTGAAAACTGATGCAGCCGAAACTGTAGAAGCAGCTAAAGTAGAGGTTCAAGAAGCAACAACAAGTGTAGCCGAGAAAATCAACGAAGTAAAAGCAGATGCTAGCGAAGCCGTAGAAGCAGCTAAAGTAAAGGTTCAAGAAGTAACTGCAAGTGCAGCCGAGAAAATCAGCGATTTGAAAGACGACGCAACTGAAGCAATGGATGCAGCTAAAGTAAAAGCTCAAGAGATGGCAGCAGATGCAGCCGAGAAATTTGAAGACTTTAAAGAAGATGCAGCCGAAGTATTGGAAACAGCTAAAACAAAAGCTCAAGAATTTGTTGCAGAAGCATCTGCTACTGTTGATAACTTGAAAGCAAAAGCAACAGAATTTATGAAAAGCGAAAATATGGAGGCAATGAAAGCCGAAGCCGCTGAAAAATTTGATGATTTGAAAGAAGATGCAAGCGAAGCCGCAACAAAAGCTAAAGCCAAAGCCCAACAATTAGCCGCCGAAGCAAGCGAAACAGTTGCAGAAGTAACCCAAAAAGCCAAAGGTTTCTGGAGTAGATTGTTTGGTGGAAAATAATCAATCATTAGATCATATAAAATTAGGGTTTACGACTTATAAAAGTTGTAAACCCTAATTTTTTTATAGCGATTCGTTTTGAGAAATCGCTCAAAAGAGCCAAATTGTCGAGTGCATCAACTAAACTGCCGATTTATTATTTGTTAAATCAAAGTTTTTACCATATTTACTTCGTTTTTTAAAATACTCAACCTTCAAAAAAATGAAACACCTGTTTTTTCAGCACTGGAAAAAGAAAAATAAGTATAAAAACTTATCTCCGTATATTATTTTCGGTCTCATTCTCTTAATCTCTCTTTCACAAGTTACATTTGCCCAAGCTCCCGAAGAAAATCGCTTTACCAAAGTGGTTTTAGGCGATAAATTGGACGAACCATTGGAAATGGCCTTGCTAAAAGATGGACGGGTTTTGTTTATCGAACGCAAAGGGGCGTTGAAACAATATAACCCCACTACTGGTGCAATAAAAACTTTGGCGACCATTCCTGTAAACACAAAATATACCAATGCTAAAGGTGTGAAACGTGAAGCCGAAGAAGGGCTAATGGGACTTATTCATGACCCAAATTTCGAGCAGAATCATTGGATTTATATGTATTATGCCGATGTTGAGGCAACAAAACACGTGTTAGCCCGTTGGGAATTACGTGGCGAAGAATTAATAGCAAATTCTAAAAAAATCATTCTTGAAGTACCTACTCAGCGTGAAGAATGTTGTCATACAGGCGGTGGAATGGTTTTCGATAAAGCAGGAAATCTATATTTAACCGTTGGAAATAACACTTCAAATAGTGGAACAGTTGGCTATGCAAACCTTGACGAAAGAAAAGGTTGGGAATATTGGGACGACCAACGTGGAGCAGGAAATACCAACAGTTTGACTGGAAAAATCTTGAGAATCAAGCCCGAAACCGATGCGACAGCAGGGGCTGCCCCATATAGTATTCCAAAGGGGAATTTATATGAAACATTGCCAAATAATGGCGATGGTTTAGTAAAAAAAGAAATTTACACAATGGGGCATCGCAACCCGTGGAGACCAACAATTGATAGCAAAACTGGCTATCTGTATTGGGGAGAAGTTGGCCCCGATGCTTCGGTAGATTCGGAGCAAGGTCCTCGTGGCTATGACGAATTTAACCAAGCTCGTAGTGCAAGTAATTTTGGCTGGCCTTATTTTATCGGTGATAATAAAATTTATACTGATTGGAATTTTGAAACAGGAAAACCAAGACCAGATTCAAAATATGACCCCGCTAAGCCAATCAATGATTCGCCAAATAACACTGGTTTGAAACAACTGCCTCCAGCACAAAAAGCCTTTATTTATTATCCTTATGGCATTTCAGAAGAGTTTCCATTAGTGGGAAGCTCAGGGCGAAGTGCTACTGGTGGTCCAGTTTTTCATAAATCAGATTTTCCTATTGGAAAGCGTATTTTTCCTGACTATTATGAAGGAAAATGGTTGATTGTAGAGTTTATGCGTGGTTGGATTATGTCGGTAACGATGGACGAAAAAGGTGAT
>NZ_JAYWCU010000300.1:0-3330 GCF_043780375.1 Emticicia sp.
AAAAACCATGTCTTAAGACATGGTTTTTTGTAATCGGCAAAATTTATTATTGAAGTGTAAATGCGAAATCTATAAATTATCTTGGACGACCACCGCCAGTTGCTGGTTGTTGAGTAGCAGCTCCGCCATCGCCTTCGCCTGCTTTCGCATCATCGTTACTAACTTTCTTCTTGCTTTTAAACAAACTTCCACCGTTAAAATCCATTTTGCCAAACATATAATTGATGGTGAAACGTACACCTCTATTATAAATATTTCTTACGCTGGTAGTTTTGAAAGTTGGGTCGCTCGATTCACTCGTGATTTTCAATGATTTAGTAAATGGATTATCCAAACCAATATTGAAACTTCCTTTTTTGTTGGTAAAATCTTTTTTAACACCCAAGTTATAGAATCTAAAAGCACCTTGATAACCTTGTAACTGAATTTGACGGCTACCCATAAAACCGAAAGCTTGGGCTCCCCAACCTTTGTTGAATGCGTACGATGCGTTGAAATTCACATTGGCATTCCATCCTTCATTTTGAATGGCAACTACTGTGTTTTTGTAGGTTTTGTCTGACTGTAACACCGGAATTACGATAGTACCACTCAACAAGTTATTCGTAATATTTGTGCCACCGCCGATTCTCAATTTTTTGGTTGGCTGTAAATTTACGAAAATGCTACCACCATAAAAATTAGTTTTACCGATGTTATCAAAAGTAGAAGTAGTAATTCCTTGCTCATTTACAGACCTTATGCTTGTTATATTGTTATCGGTGAATCTTCTAAATACTGAAGCATTAATTGAGTTTGCTTTAAAATAAGTGCTATAATTCAACTCAAAATTATGGCTCAACTCAGGTTTCAATAATGGATTTCCGTAAGAAATATTTAACGGGTCAGAGTAGTTTACGAATGGATTTAAGAATTCAAGTGACGGACGCTGAATACGTTGTACATAACTTACTCTAAACTTGTGATTTTTGGGAAAATCTTTAGAAATCGAGATACTCGGAATCAGATTATCGTAAGGCTCGATTTTAGTTGGTGCATCGGATGTCTGAAACTTAGCAATAATTTGAGTGTTTTCGTAACGAACACCCGCTTTAATACCCCATTTTTTAGGCAATGAAATAGTAAAAGTAGAGTACGCCGCTGCAACATCTTGATTATAACTAAAATTATTGGTACGATTTGTCTGAATCACATAATCCTTTATTTGGGCATTGTAATTAAAGAAATCGAACTCACTTGTTACATCACGAGCGATATATTTCGCACCAACTTCAAAAATATTTTTCTTGAATGGATATGTATAATCTACCTGAAAAGTTGTTTCACTATTAATACCATCGTTGTTGCTTTTGTTAAAAGGAATGCCGCCTCTCATCGTAGTAAAATCAGTTACACGAGTATTACGCCCATGTTGAGCAAGCAAAGTAAGTTCGTGACCTTGCTCTTTGAAAGTCTTTGTGTAGTTAAAATCTACATCAATACTATTATTATTACGAATATTAGCCAAATCTTGCGTAAATTCTTGTAAAACTGTACCAGAAGCCGTTTTTAGTAAAGAAGTTTGTAAACCTGGTGTATTGAAATTACCCACGCCATATCTGGCACTTAAACTCAATGAGTTCTTGGCATTAATGTCATAATCAACTGACAGCTGTGTATTACCAAAAAATCTTCTTACTTGGTTTTTATCAGTTTGATTGAAAACAGTTTCAAAACCTCTCACCGATGAATTACGAACCGTTGAACCATCACTTGGGGTATTATAAGAGCTATTTCCACCGAAATTTAGCGAAGTACCCAATTTCTTTTTACGTAGATTAATATTACCAAAAGCATTTGCTCCACGCACACCTGCACCTGCATTTACAAAACCAGTAAGACCTTGCAAGTTGTTTTTCTTGGTAATGATGTTAATGATACCTGCAGTTCCTTCAGCATCGTATTTAGCTGATGGTGAAGTGATTACTTCTACTTGCTTAATCATATCAGCAGGAATTTGCTTGAGGGCATCGGCAATGTTACTCGCCAAAATACTCGAAGGTTTGTTGTTTATCAATACCTTTATATTTCCGCTACCACGCATTTGCACGTTTCCGTCCATGTCAACAGTAAGCATTGGTACTTTTCGCAACACATCTTCGGCAGTACCGCCCTTGCTCGTGATATCTTTATCGGCATTATAAACCAATCTATCAACTTTATCTTCAATCAATGAGGCTTGACCAGTTACTGTTACTTCATTCAAAATTTTACTATCGGTAGCCATCAACATATTGCCCACATTTGCTTCTGCTTTGTTGCTTGCCAAATCTACTTTGGCAATGGTTGTATTTTTATAGCCGATAAAAGACGCAACTAACTTATAAGTACCTTTTGCCAAATTTTTGACAGTAAAAGCACCATTCATGTCAGTCATTGCACCATCAACTACTTTATTGTTTTTGTCATAAACTGCAACTGATGCAAACTCAACCGCTTTATTTGTAGTTGAATCCATAAGTTTACCGCTAATTTTTGCAGAACCACGAGGAATTTCTTCTTGAGGTAATTGCTGTTGTTGCGGATTCGATCCTGGAAAGCCACCTCCACTACGGTGGCCGCCACCACCACCAGGCATTTGGGCAGAGATATTGGTCATAAATGCCATTAAAGTAATTATAAGTAAAATAAACTTTTTCATGATGTGTTGATTGTTAATATTGTTTTTTTTTAAATTGGAAAGCATCGAAATCTTGCTTTTGTACAAAATTATATCATTTATACCTATTAGAAACAAGGTATTGCCTTAAAAGATTTATAAAAATTACAAGTGGTTGAAAAGAATAGACGAATGGTGTAGAATAATAGACAATTAATAGTCGATGGGGATGTTAGATGATCAATATTTGGTGTTCCCTATTTGAAATAAAACTATTTTTCGAGCAGATATTTTCTGCGAATAGGATTTATTAAAAATTTTTTATGAGCAGTAAAACTTTCGACGTGCATTTGTTCAAACATTTCCTTCCATTCTTCAAAGCGTTCAGACTCTGCTTGATGAAATTTTTTGCTGTCTATTTTCTTAGAAATCAAATATTGGTCGAAACTCATTTTGAACAATTAAAATATTTACTTGCAAAACTATTGACTATTTATCAAATTTACTAATTCTTCTCAAAACCTCAATCGCTTTAAAATGTATAAACTGCTCATTATCAACTCATTTTGGCTTTTTGGTTTGGTTGGTTGCCAAAATAAACCTGTACTGTATGAAGGGCAAAAACTCAAAGGAGTGTGTTTTGTTGCTCCGCCACAAAAAATTGATGCCGAAGAATTTGAACCTGTAAAAAA
>NZ_JAYWCU010000301.1:0-5856 GCF_043780375.1 Emticicia sp.
TGGACGCTATATATATATATATAGCGTCCAATTGTCTGTCTGTTCATATATGTATGTACGGGTATAGCCTTAGAAATGTGCAAAAACAAAAAACTGTACCCCTACCCCCTATCTTCTAAAATTTAATCAAATAACTCGAATCATTCAAAACTTGGTATTTGGGGCGTTTCCATGATGTTTTATCTTGTTTTACACTTTCGCTAAAACTTGCTTCAACGCTTCTAAGAAAATATCCGTCGGTGGTCATGGCGAGGCTTGGTAATAGTCACATAGTGTGCGTTCCTGATACCCCTGTAAATATCTTGTGTTCAAAAAGCAGGGTGTTTCTGTTCCCGCTACAAAAATTACAAAAACCCTCTCAAATATATGTTTGAGAGGTTTTTTTTGTTGGTGGGAGTTTCATTTAGGCAAATGCAAAAATTTATCAAAAACAATACATTCATACATTGTTGGTTCTAAATTTCCGTCGAGTATTTTTTGAAGTCTTTTTCTTTGTATTCCTAATTTTTTGCACATATTGAACGATATTTTAAACTTCATAAAATATCTACCCTCAAAATCCTTGATTCTTTGGATAACTGTATTATTTTCTGTCATTGTTTTAATTGCCCTTTATTAAAGTCCCATTGAAATTTTAAAGAAGTAACCCAATCTGAATAAATGGTTTCGTATGACCTATTTATTCCATATTTTTTTGTTCTAAAAATTCTCTGTCAGCTTCTTTTTTTACTATTGATTCAAACATAGATACTTGCCTAATATCTGTAAATTCGGGTATTACCCTTAAATTAATATTGTTATTATTTTTCATAGATTATTTGGAAAAAATTCGTTTAATTTGATACCACTTAATGATAAAGTCCGAAACATATTAATTATAGTATTATTGACTTTTTGGGCTTCCCCTGCTTTACCACCTACTTTAATTTCAATGTGCTTTATAAGGTGTTCAAACCAGTTTATCCCTGTAATTCCTATACTCAAAGTACCTGGATTACTATTCCCTTCAATTAGAAACGTAGTGCCGCTTTGGTCTTTCATTATATCAATTCCTGCAAATTCCAAGTTACAAGCCTTTGCAGCACTTACACAAATTTCTTGGTCTTCCTTTGATAATTCGATTTTCCTACCACTTCCACCGAGCGAAAGGTTAGCTTTGAAAGTATCCTTTGCCGTTCGCTCCATAGCTACGGCAACTTTATCTCCCACTACTATCGCCCTAATATCTTTTTTCCCACCTTCTATATAAGACTGAAAAAGTAAATCTACCTTAGATGCGTGAAACATACTTATCATACAATTTGTCTGTTCTGCATCTCTCATAATACCTACGCCTGACCCTTGACTTCCATGTGGTGTCTTTGCTACTGCTGGAAGACCTCCCACTTTATCAACTAAAAACTTTGGGTGAAAAGGTTTCTTTGCCATTACAGTAATAGGAACTTTTAAACCGCAAACACTGAATTTTTGTGTGGCTCTAATCTTGTTTGATGCAATTAAAATTCCATCGGGTGTTTGAGGGCAATAAATACCTAAGTTTTCCGTAAGGTGTGCAAGTACAACGGTTGCAAAGTTTAATCCACCGCCTAATCTTGTAATTACTGCATCGAACTTATTAGCGTGTAACCTTTCAGGGGTTGCAAGGTCTTCACTTCCATTATAGATACGGTCAAATCCATTTACTGAATCTGATATAAGCAAGTACAGTTGTTCGGGTGTGTACCATACCCAAGTATGCCCACGCAATTCAATGGCTTTGATTAGATGCGTTGAGGGCTTACCAGTTGCAAGGATTAAAATATTAAGTTTTTTCATTGGATTGGATTTTAAATTATTTACAAATTTACTTGGGAGTGATGGTACTTTAGAGGACAAAAAAATCACATATCGTAAACACTTGCTTGCGTTCGCCATCCTGAGTTAGGGCGTGTAACGTGCTACTATTTGTGTAATTTTTTTTTGAAAAGTAAAATTTTTGACTAATCCATTGATAATCAATGGATTAGTCAAAAATTTTCCAGATAGAGACACTATTTTCTTGCTATTCGCCAATTATTTTACATAATATTATGTACCTTTTTCATTCGCAAGGGGGGTAAGAAGGGCATTTTGACATTATATAGCATTCATTTAGCACGAACAAACTATAAATCTGCATTAATAAGAAAATCATTCAAATCATTATATTCTATATACTTAACCGAGCAATCAATAATTTTTGAACCTTTGAAATGCTCCATCAATTCACCATGTGCTTTTCTACCTGTATTGTCTGTATCCAGTACAGAAAAGATTTTAGGGTAGTGAAATAATAGGTCAGTTGCTAAATGCAAATTCTTCGTAGAGTTCAGTACAATAGTATCGTACTCAGGTGTTTCTATATTTTTAATAGTGAGGTATGAAAGAAAATCCATAAAACCCTCAAACAGTAGCACAGCCGTTTTATTTTTTCCTTTGATACTTGTTATAGTTTTAGGACTTGTGCAAAACTTTTTAATCTTGTTTCGTAGTTCAAAACCGCCTAAATCATTTTCAAATGCGAGTGCAAATTCTTTGGTATTATAGTATGCTTCTTTTAGGTACATTCGTGCAACTGATAACTTTATTTTTCTATCTGTGAGGTACTGTAATAATGCTTGATTTTCGAGCGATTTTACTTTTTTAAGTTGAAATGGCTGATTTGTTTCTTCATGGCATACAAAAGAAAAAGATTCTGCCTTGACTGTTCCATCAAATGACTGTAAAAGCCTAATCGCTTCTTTAAAATCTACATTGTGGTAACGCTCCACAAACTTTATGATGTCGCCACCTTTGTTCGTTGCAAAGTCTATGAAATCATTTTGCTTAGGTCGAACTGCAAAAGATGGTGTTTTCTCGATAGGGCGGAATGGTGAATGATAAAACACTCTGTTACTGCTTTGACTTTTAGGCTCAAAACCTATGCTGTTTAGATAAGTTTCGAGAGGTATGCTTTTGATTATGTCGAGATTCATATTTTTTCTTCTTTGTATGAAATATTGATATTTTATTGCGTGTTTTTCACTCACACTTATTTTCACACATACACACGCCCATATATATAGAATTTTTTTTCGTGTGTGTGTAAAGTCATTTTCTTGTAAATATTGGATAAATACAATGCAAACATTTCACACACACACACGCACACACTCTTATATATAATGGCGTGTGTGTGTTTATATATTTATATATTGGCATAGATGTAAAATTTGAAAAATTCAATTTTATAGATTTTCTAAGTTATCGAATAGTTTATACTTTCCTTCACCTGTTATTTTCATAATGCTTGCTAACCATTTGGTAACGGTTCGTTGTGCTTTGTTCCTTGCAGCGTTATCTTTACCATTTTTAGTATCAGATTCAATGGTAGGAATAAAGTGATTTTTTAACCTTCCTTTTAATTCCTTATCTGTCAATGTTTCATCATTATCAAACATAATTCTTGCTAATTCGATTGATTCAGAAAGTTCATTTGATGATTTTACCTTTTCATTTGTACTGTCAATTCGTTCCAGTCTTGAATGTTCGTTATAGTGATAGTTTATGTCCTCAAAGTCCTCTGAATGTCGGTTAAGTGATGATGTAATAGCAAAAAACTTTTTAGCCTTGTTTTTGCTTACAGATACTGATGCAATACATTTTCTTTCTGCCTGTTGTCCTAAATGCCCACGACTGTTTTTATTTCCTCTGTTTTCGTGGATAACTCCGATAATTGCCACATTATAATTAGATGCTAAATTTTGAAGGAATTGAATAATAAGATTACATTCAGCTTCGTCATTTACAGAATGTACCAAATCTGCTAAACCATCTATAAATACTAAGTGAGCATCTTTTGAACGCTCTAATACTTGGTCTAATAGTTTGATTCTTTCTTTAGGTGAAGGTGTAAGGAAATGGAATAAATGTAGGTTGTGGGGTAGTTCTGGCAATTGTAGGTTTTTACAAATTTTATCTCGAAATGCCACCATGTCGGAATTGGTCATTTCTGTATTGATATATATAACTGATTTATCGTTTTTTACAACCGAACAGATACCCAAATTGTCGTAACCGTCATAAACCTGTTGCATAAATGCCGTTTCAATCATTATCTTTATTGCTGTTGTTTTACCACTTTTTTGTACTCCAGTTAATAATGAAATACCGCCTTTTGTGGCGTAGATAGTATTTTCAATATATATTAACGGCTCTACGGGTTCGGCTTGGGTTCGGGAAGTGATTAGATATTTATCTAAGTCTCCAAACTTGCTTTTTTGGATTTCATTCATTATTTTTGACCTGTTCTTTTGGTTTTGAATAAAATATTATAGACCGCCAGTAGTCGCATACTGACGGTTTTTTTATGTGTTAATTTCTAAAAGTGTAAGGATATTCGGCTTTATTTAGAATAGATTCTAACTCTTTGTTTGTGTGTCCTGATTTCATGTGTTTAAGCGTTTTTAGGTAGTTTTTCCATCCTTTTAATTAATACTTTGGGGCTATGGTTAATATAATTATTATGGGTTATTGGGCTGCCTTTTCGATGTCCTGCCATCATTTGTAAACGTTCTTCGTTTTCCCCGTTTTCATAGCCGTTTGTTATCTTTGAAGTTCTTGCCAGTTTAGTAGAAAGTAGTGTTTTTATGGCCGTTATATCTCCAATTTGCTTTAAATATCTATTCATTATCTGATTGGTTGGTACGGGTACAAATTGATTTTTCTCAATGCAAATAGTATCATTCTCGTACTTACTCATAAGTCCTTTTGCTCGCTCCGATAATGGAATAGTTTGCGGAATAGCTGTTTTTGTTCTTTGCTTGATAATGTACCAAATACCGCTTTCGGCTTTAATCAAATTATCTTTACTATGTGCCAAAATATCAGCGTGGTTCATACTAAGTTCATACATAAATAAAAATGTATCTCGTACCCTTTCAAGCCCTGTTGAGTGTAATTTTGCTTGCTCCAGTAGCGTTATTTCTTCTTCTGTAAGGTATTTAACCTCTTTGGCTTCAAACTTCTTTTTATAGCTTAAAAAGGGGTTGCTTGGTATCCATCTATGACTTACACAAAAATTCATAAATCTGCTTAAATGTCCTGCTAAGTATTGAGCAGAATTATTTTGATAGTTCCGTGTTGTTTTGAGCCATGATAAAAAAGAGGTCATTGCATAGGGTGTAATTTCGTCTAACTGCCCTTTTTTGCCATACTGGAGGGTTGTGAACTCTATCAGTCGTTTGTACCACATTCGATGTTTTCGGAGGGTGTAGTTTGAGTAATTTTGATGTTCAATTTCGACCATCAAATGTTTTTGAAATAATTCTAACGCCCCTAAAATCAATGGCACTTTGTTTTTTATCTCAATGCCAATGACACTATTACGAATATCTTGAATCGTAAATTTTTTTTGTGAAACTTTAAAATCTGCATAAACTTGATTAAGTTTTGAATCAAAGGCTCTCAATATCTTGGTTTGTGTTTCGTCGCCTTTTATTTCAAGCTGTGGCTCTCTCACAAAATTATTTGGTAAGCATCTTACACCTGTACTTATTTCGGTTTGTTTGTTTTGGTAGGTGATTCGTGCATAAATCGTTACTGTATTGTCTTTATTCTTGATTTTTACCCACTTGCGATGCAAATGGTAACTATTAGAATTTTGCACTTTCTGCCTTTCAATTTCCTCTAATCGCTTGTTTAGGAATGTGTTTGCTGTATTCATTTTTTTAATAAATGTTTAAAGCCCCGACTATACTAATAGTTCGGGGTTTTGTGGTTAAAAAAGGTCTTTAGGGTTTACGTTTAGCCATTTAGCTATGCGTGCTAATTCGTCTATACGTGGTTGGAGTTCGTTAT
>NZ_JAYWCU010000302.1:0-16272 GCF_043780375.1 Emticicia sp.
GTCTAATTTGCCAACCATGATAATGCCAAATGTATTTACGGCATTAGCAAGATGTGCGGGCCCACTATCAACACCTATATATAATTGTGCTCGTCTGATAACTTCCGCAGTTTCAAGAAGACTTAGCTTTCCACACAGATTTGTGTACTTTATTTGATTGGTATTCAAATCGCTCGCCAAGCCAATCTCAATTACTTGATAATCGGTTTTTTGTAACAGATATTCAATTAATGCTAACCACTTAAAACTACTCCAATTTTTATTGTTTTGTGCAGATTGACAATGAATAACTATAAATTTTTCAGGAAGGTTTAATGAATCAATTTTAATCTTTTCTTGATTAATAATATAGACAATAGGTGCAATGTCATCTACTGGAAGTTTTGCTATTTTTTGTTGAACAGTCAACAAATTTCCTTGAAAGAAGTAATTATGTATAGTTATATTTTCAGCGTCAGCTTCCAAGTTATCAACATAAATATTGCAGATGGAGCAATAGCTATTATTACGAAATTGTAGGTTATAAACTTTATCAAAAATACTAGAATCTAACAATAGTTTTCGTTGATTAGCACAATATTCTTCAATAATTCCATCAATATTTGGATTATTTGAAAGTAGTTCTTTAAAACTTGGTTTCACAATCCAAAAAATATAGTCATTCTCATTTTCTTTTCGGACTTGACGCGAGATGGGTTCACTTGCAACAATATCGCCAAATTGTTGAGTTAGAACAATCACAATAATTTTTCTTTTTCCACCAAACTTGATTTTTAAAAGCCAGATTTTCAAATAGACTTTAAAGAAATAAAAATAGACTTTAAATAAATGAGTATATTTTTTGTACCGATGTAACCAAAGGGCAATAAATTTTTGCATGTTTTAATTATAATCAAGATTCAATTATCAAAGCTAATTTTTCAAGAGGCAATTTAGCATATTTTCTAACCCTTAATAAGCGTTTCACTTTAGGTGGCTTGATATAATCACATTTGAAATTTTTCCAATAAAGTTCATTGTTTTTTAATAAACAATTTTTGTATAATTCAAAGATTGGTATAATGTCGAGCCTATCTTCAAAAGTAATTCTATTTTGATATTTTGAAACTTCGGTAGGCTTTGCAATCAGATAACCACTATAATGAAAAAACTGTAATGGAGTATGTTGATTTACAAACCATTTCTGATTGGTAATCGATAAAAAACGTTCATGCAAATTCCAATACGCCATGTTTTGACCTAAATTCTTATCTATCAATACTTTATCGAAATAAATAGGAAAAAAATCAGCCCAATGTTGATCAACAAATAACCCATTACAAAGGTCTATTTTACATTCTTTTTCCAGTTTGTTGCACCACCAATCAATCATTTTTTGAGATGTTTCGGAGCGATGAATAGCAACAAAACCAAAATTGTAAATGCCTGTATTTATCATTGCCTCTTCGCTCGGCCATTTATCATCAGTATAAGGTGTAGTGATGTGAGGAGTAACAACAATATTGAATTTTTCTAAGTTTTCAGATAGATGAGTTAATTTATCAAATATAATTATATCAGGATCGAAGTAAATAATATTGGTTACTTCTGGTCTATTTTTTAAGAAATAATCAAAATAATAAGGCTTTACTGCAGTATTCAGTTCAGTTATATCATACAGATTACACATCTCATTGAAATGAGTAATATTGATTTTATGCACTTCCAAAATGGGGTATTTGGGAAGTTTTGTTTGGTCAATATCTTTTGTTTCGAGTTTATCAACCAAGCCAATAATAAATTTAATATCAGGATTTTGTTCCTTCAAAGAATCACCCAAAGTATGAGCTTGAGCAAGATAATTGACCGAACAAAGGGTAAATGCGAGAGTCATGAAGGAATTTACGATTTTTGGATTTATGAATAACGATTTAGTAATTCTTCAATTTTAACAATTGAATTGTCAAAACTATACTTATTTAATACTTTTTCTTTGGCATTTTGACCTAATTCTAGTGCAAATGTTTGATTTTTGTACAAATCTATTATTTTCAACGCCATTTTATTGGTATTCAAGTACGGAACGAGTATTCCTGCATCTGTTTCGAGAAATTCGGAACAACCACCCGTTTTTTCAAAACCTATGATTGTTTTTTGAGCGATAGCCGCTTCGAGCATTACCAATGGAAATGGGTCTTCACGAGAAACCAATGTGAAAATATCAAAACAAGTGATAAGTTCGATGGCATCTGGCGTTTGCTCAATAAAAGTAATATATTTTTGGATGCCTAATTTTCTAATATCATAGCAAATTTGTTCGTAATATTCACTTTCTTTTTTCACACCAACCCACACAAAATGAAAAGTATTTTCTTCAGAAAGTTCTAAAACTTGACTGGCAATCAACGCAAAAATATCAATTCCTTTTCTCCATTCAGCATTGCCACAGCCACCAATCAAAAAAGAATCTTTGGGTAAATTATATTTCTGTTTAATTGCTTCAATATTAGTGGATTGGCTCCTTTTTATGACTTTTTCATTGTCAATAAATGAATGAATAATTGCAGTTTTTTCAGCAGAAAAATGATGTTTTTCGACGATATTTTCGGCAACAGCTTTCGAGCAAGCAATAAGTTTGGTTGTATTATTGAACAAAAACTCTCGATCTTGTTTGGTCGAATAAAGCTGAATCGAAAATTCGAGTTCATGAATATGAGTAATTAAAGGAGTTTTAATAAAACCCAAAAGTTCGGGAAGTACCCATGCAGTTGCAATGGTGTTGGCATATATTAAGTCAAAGTTTTCAGAAAGAAACGACGAATATAACTGTGCCTTTTGCCTATCTTGTTTGGGGATTAATTTTGAAATCGTTTTACTGTAAAAACTATTATTTTCTTTTGGTTTTGGATATTTGTAAACAGAAGAAACTTCTGCAAATTGTTTTTCTAAAACCCCGTCACCCAGCAGAAGCAAGTACATAGACACGTCTTTTTTGTGTAAATATTGCATAATATTTAACAAAAAAAGTTGAGCTCCAGCTCGATTTGCATCATGACTGATGAAAAGAATTTTCATGTTTTTAAAGCACTTTTTTTTCAATCAGCATGATTAAAATATGAATCACTTTGATATGGATTTCTTGAATTCGATCGGCATAGCCGAAATGTGGTACTCTTATTTCAACATCAGCCAATCCTGCCAATTTTCCTCCATCTTTACCCGAAAAAATGATAACTTTCATGCCTTTTTCACGGGCTGCGAGGGTGGCATTAATGATGTTTTTAGAATTTCCGCTGGTGCTTATCCCTAACAAAACATCATCTTTACAACCTAATCCTTCAATAAATCTTGAAAAAATATAGTCAAAACCATAGTCATTGCCTGTGCAGGAAATATGACTGACATCTGAAATGGCAATGGCCGCCAACGATTTTCTGTTTTCACGGTAACGCCCCGAAAGTTCTTCTGCAAAGTGCATGGCATCGCAATGTGAACCTCCATTTCCGCAAGAAATGATTTTATTGCCTGATTTTATGGAATTTGCCATTAAATCTGCTGCAAGTTCAATATTTTTAAGGTTTTCGGGAGAAGCGATAAAATCGTTTAAAACTTTTTGTGCTTCTTGTAATTCAGTGAGTATTTCGTTGTAATTAGTCATATTTTAATTAAAAATATTGTCCCAGCGTTTAATTTGATTTTTTATATCAAACTCCATTGCTCGTTTTTTTAGTTTTTCTTTGTCTATTTTTATTAAATTATTTTGTACTTTTAGCATTAACTCCGATAAATCTTTTGGATTAAAACTATCAATTACGCCACCCATACCTTCCTGCACAAACTCCGAAATTCCACCAGAATTATAGCCAACTATAGGCTTTTGAAGAAAAGCAGCTTCCATCATTACCAAAGGAAAAGGGTCTTCACGGGCTATCAACACAAAGCCATCGGCTATGTTGAGATAATCATAATATTCGCTTGATTTTTCGCCAATTTCTATAAAATTCAACTTTTCAAGGCTTGTTCTTTGACGAATATAATGTAAAACACCTGTTTCTTTTATACTTCCTAACCAAAGGATATAAGTGTTTTTTGGCAAAAACTGAAATAAATCAGGTACTAAATCATAGCCTTTTCGCAAGTTCATTGAGCCAGACATTACCCAAATATAGGCATCGTTTGGAATATTTAATTTTTCTCGTATTTGTGATGGCGATTGCGTAACAATTATCTTTTCGGTATCAATAAATGAGTGAAGTAAAATCGTGTTTTTATAGCCCATTTGCCTGATTCGTTTCTCGACAATTGATGAACAGCAAATGATTTTTTCGGCATTATCGAGTTGGAACTTGAAATCTTGATAGCGAATTTCGTCATAAATCGTTACTAATTCATGCACATGAAGAAAATATGGAATTTGTAATTTTTGGGCTAATTTTGCAAATTCGGGCATCATTAATGTATTCAAATACCATTTATTGGCTTTTATTTGCCTCTGGATTTTCTTTAATTTAGTCTCTTCGGGCGTAATTTTGAAGATTTTATGGTAAATTCCTTCGTAAATTTTATAAAGAAAGCCTTTTTTTGTGCGATTAATAAATGTTTTGTCGGCAGTAGAATGATTGGAAAAAAGTTCTCCATCTTGACGTGTATAAATTGCCGTCTTGATTTTTCCAGATAAACGACTGAGCAAATACCAAAGTAGCATTTCTGAACCCGTTCGCCCGCCTGTGGGAGTTATGAAAAGAATTTTATTTTTACTCATTTGTTAATTTTATAAAAAGTCGACTTTTTTAATAAAATTTGCCAAAAATACGAAGAAAATACTGAAATCATCCTTGCAAATTTCTTTTGATTGTCTAGTTCACTAAATGGATTTTTTATTTTCAAAGTATTTGAAACAATTTTCATCAAAAAGAAAGTTGGTATCCATAGCCAATAGTGCAACATAAGAGCCAAGAAATGCAAAACTCCATATTGCTTTCTAATCCAAACGATATTCGATAATTGTATTTGGGGGTCGAAACGATTAAAATAAGTATAATTTTGAGCTTCGTCGTAGCGTTCAGGTTTACTTCCCCACTCTTCATGAATAATGTTACAATCTTTAAAAACCAGTAATTTACCCAATTTACTTAGTCGATAACCCCATTCGGTGTCTTCACCGTAAAGAAAGAATTCTTCGTCTAAGCCAGCAGTTTGCTCAAACCCCTCTTTTCTGACCATCAAAAAAGCTGCTGCAATATAATCAACTTGTTCGGGGTCGTCATATTTTGTTGGGCGAATAAGCGAGTGTAGGTATTTTCTGAATTTGGGTGGAACAATCCAAAATTCTCGTCGAAAAGTAAAAGTATGATAAAATGCACGAGGCGATAAATCAGGAAAAACTTGATATGCTCCGCCCGCAATTGCATCGGGCCGAGCATCTAATTGGGCTACACAACGGTCAATTACAGGCTCGAAAAGTTTGGTGTCGGAGTTAAGCAAAAGGATGTATTTTCCTTGAGCCATTCTCATTCCTGCATTATTTGCACGAGCAAATCCTGCATTATAATTCATTGATAACCAACGAGTTGTAGGAAACTGACTTTTGATAAACCCTTCGTCATCGCCTTTGGAGGCATTGTTTACTACTATCACTTCATAGCTTACTTTAGTCGTAAATTGTTCGATTGTTTTGATACATTCAACAATTAGTTCGGGCGTACGATAATTGACAATTATGATAGAAACAGTTATCAACGATGCGAAGGATTAAAGAGTTTGATTAATAATTGCTGAAATGTGTTCGACATCATTCAACGCCAAATCATAATATAAGGGCAAAGACAAGGCTCTCAATGAATAACTTTCAGAAACAGGGCAAGAATTATAAAAATCTAAATAGGGGAGTTTATTCAACGAAGGATAAAAATACCTTCTTGGAGTAATATTTTCTTTTTGTAATGCCTCAGTTATTTCTTGTAATTTTAGCTCAGATTCTAAAATTATTGGGTAATATGCATAATTATATTTAAAATCTGGAATATTTTGAGTGGGCCTTTTTAATTTCACCCAATTCAGTAACGAATCATATTTCTCCGAAATAATTTTTCTTTTTTCGATAATATCATCAACTTTGGGTAGGTTACAAAGCCCCATTGCCGCATGAAATTCGGAGTTTTTAGCATTAATACCAATCGAGAAATAGTCATCGCCTCTATGTCCGAAACTACGATAAAGCTCAAGTTTTGTATGTAATTGTTGGTCATTACAAATTACCGATCCGCCTTCTATTGTATGAAAGACTTTGGTTGCATGAAAGCTACAAGTGCTTACATCGCCATAAGACAAAACTGATTTTCCTTTATAAGTTGCTCCAAAACAATGAGCTCCATCATAAATAACTTTTAAATTGTGTTTTTTAGCAATTTGTTCTATTTTCTCTACATCACAAGGACGACCATAAACATGAGTGGCCATTATTGCCGATGTTTTTTCAGTGATAGCGGCTTCAATCAAGTTGGCATTTATATTGAATGTTTCTGGTTCAATATCAACGAAAACAGGTTTAAGATTTTCCCAAAGAATGGAGGTTGTAGTAGCACAATATGAAAACGGGGTAGTGATAATTTCACCTTTTAATTCCATTGCTTTGATCGCAATTTGAAGAGCAATCGTGCCATTTCCAACAAATAAGCAGTTTTGTACACCCAAATATTCTTTTAATTGATTTTCTAATTTTCTGACCAAAGGTCCATTATTAGTCAGCCATGTGTTTTCCCAAATACCCTTAATTGCTTCTTGGTATTCTTCAAAAGGAGGTAAAAAAGATTTGGTTACGTTTATTGTCACTCGTTTTGTGTTTTCTAAAATCGTGGATACAAATTTAACTGAATTGTTGAAATTTTAAAGCAATCCATCTACTTTCCATGTTTGAACTGGGATATTAATTGGACGTACAGCACCAGGCCACTTTCCGTACCAATTTGTTCCTTCTCTAAAATCGGCAACATCAAAACTTATGGCATCTTCCATAAAATAAATGGGGTCGGCTGTATCTTTTACAATCATTACTGAAATGTAATATGAACCATCATTTAAAAAATTTCCTGGAATTTCGAGCATTCCTTTTATTAAGCCATTTGAAAATGTTTTTGCAGGGCTGCCAACATTAAATACACATTCGCCAGTCATATTATATAAAAACATACTCAAATTTAATTGAGCGGTTTCGAGCATATTCCAAAATTCAAAATTTACTTTTAGGGGTGTTCGAACATCAATGTTATTGCTTCCATCGACCAATTCTGGCACAACCTCAATCTTCTTTATCCGAACTAAGTCATTTCCAGGAGCTTCTTCGGGTGTTTCCCAATTTTGTTGTAATTGAAATTTCGAAATGCTTGACATATAATCATGCAAAACATCGCCTACTTCGCCATATTTTATCAAATTTCCTTTTTGCAAAAATGCCGCTTTATTACACAAGCCTTGCACGGCCGTTACATTATGGCTTACAAATATTATGGTTCGTCCACTGCTTGAAATGTCATTCATTTTGCCCAAACATTTCTTCTGAAACTCCGAATCGCCTACGGCTAAAACCTCATCTACAATCAAAATTTCAGGTTCTAAGTGTGCCGCAATAGCAAAACCCAATCGCACGTACATACCTGATGAATAGCGTTTTACGGGTGTATCCAAAAACTTTTCGATTCCTGCAAAATCAACGATTTCATCGAATTGGCTTCTGATTTCGTGTTGTTTCATCCCGAGAATTGCTCCGTTCAGAAAAATATTTTCTCTTCCAGTCAATTCAGGGTGAAAGCCTGTGCCTACCTCAAGTAAACTCGCCATTCGACCTCGTACTTTTACTTCCCCATAAGTTGGCTCGGTGATTCGACTTAAAATTTTTAATAAAGTTGATTTTCCAGCACCATTTGCTCCGACGATTCCGATACGTTCACCTTGGTCAATGCTGAAACTGATATTTCGTAAAGCCCAAAAAACTTCTTTTGTTTCTTCGTCGTCTTTTTTTGAAAAAAGTTCGCTCACAAATCCGGAAACGGTCTCTTTGATGTTTTGATACTTTTTCTTTTTATGACTAAGAATGTATTTTTTTGAAATATTTTCTATTGAAATTGCCTTCATTTATTGATTAGTATAAGCATTGGGCTATATGCTTTTTTATTTTAATTTTTGAAAATGGAATTTTTCTAAATATTTCTTCTAAAACCTATTTCATAACACCTATAAATGGTCAACAAAAGAGTTTTCATTTTTACGGAAAAACCAAATTGATGTAATGACTGAAAATATCACAAAAACGATTAGTGGCAAAAAACTCTGCCAATTGAATGGAGAAAAATCATTTAGCAATGACCAGCGTAAGCCATCAATTGCACCAACAACAGGGTTGAGGTTGTAAATAGAATACCACCATTTATCTTTATAAATATCGACTGTGTAGGCAACTGGCGAAATAAAATAACCAAATTGCACTACAAATGGTATAATTTGACCAATATCTCGGTATTTTACATTCAGCACCGAAGCAAAAAGACCGGCACCAAAGGCAGCAAGATAAGCCAGAATTAGGAAAATAGGGGCAAATATTATATGCCAATTTGGGAGAAATTGGTAGTAAAAACAAAATATAAAAAACATTGCAAAGGCAATTATTGCATCAAGTAAACCGACTAACAAAGAACTAAATGGGATTATCATTCTTGGAAAATACACCTTTGAAACAAGGTTTCCATTGCCAACAATACTATTACTGATTTGTGAAAGACATTGTGAAAAAAACAACCAAATAATTACACCGGGAATAACTACCAGCATATAAGGGATGGAAGATACTTGTTCCAATTTAGCAATTTTCCCAAAAGCAAAGACCATCACCATTGCAGTAAGTAAAGGTCGGATTACTGCCCAAGCAATACCCAAAATAGTTTGCTTGTAGCGAACCATTACATCACGCTTACCCAAAATCCAGAATAACTCTCTTTGCCGCCAAACCTCACGCCAATAGTTAAGTGTTGATTTTCCAGCTTTTATTATAATTTCGTTTTCTTTTTTCATTTAAAAACTCCAACTTTCATTTTAAGGAGAATAAGATAAGATTGATGATTGTTAATTTTAGATTTACGATTGATAATGATCTATTCTATGATTCTTATAATCGCAAATTTTTTTTAGCTCATCAATTCTTGATAGGTTTTTCTAATAATAATAAAAACTAAGCAAAGGAAAAATCCTAAAAATGCTCCCGTCTTAGTGTTTCCTCCAATAGTATATGTTTTTTGAAGTAGAGGCAAGCGAACGGGTTGCAAAACGGTAAACAATGGTGTTTGGTGTATGAGAGCCATTTTTAATTGCTCTACTGTTGCCATTTGAGTAAAATATTGATTCGAAATAAAATTATTGCTCCGATTGAGTTGTTGCTGCCTCATGGGAGCTGTGGGGTCAACTGCATTTAGATTCTGAAAATTGGTAGTCGCTAATTGTCGGTCAGTAGAATTTAGTTTTCCCTCTAATTCTCGAAGTCTATTTACTTGAATATCATAAATTTCTCTGGTTTTTTGAGTACGTACTTCTATGTAAAATTCTTTCAAAGATTCTAAGAGCGTTTCCAACCAAACTTTAGTAAGTAGTTCGCTATTTGTAATAGATGATAATATCATAATTGACCCAGTTTTATCCAATGGCTGTAATTGGGTCTGTGCAGCTAATTTTTCATAAATCGTAGCAATAATTATGTTTTCAACTTTTGTAAAATCATTCGGTTTTTTAGGTTGAAAACGATAAGCTATTGCCTTTTTATCGGGTTCGTGCAATAAATCACCACCCCATTCTTTTTTTGCAATATCACTGCTGTCTTTATAAAAATTAATAAATAAAGTCTTTTTCCCCCCTATTGTCACTTCTTTCATTAAAGCCTTTTCATACAATGCTTTTGATGATACCATGAGCCCAAAATTACCACCACTAAATAAATCATTTGAAGTTGCTACCCCCATTCCACCCACACCAAAAGCATTGGCAAGACCACCTAAGCCACCCATTGGATTTTGTCCGTTACCGCCTGATTCTAAGTTAAATTGAATTTCACCATTATACTCTGTTTCTTTTAGGTCTTTAATATCAAGTACAATACTTATCAAAGTGCCAATTCCAACACTAATCAAAAGTAGTTTCCACTGACTCCCAATAAGATTGAATACGGCAATGATTTTTCTTAATAAATCTTTGGTACTTATTTGCTCTTCTTGTATGGTTTGATACTCTGCCATTTTTTTTAATTAATTAATAACAAAAATTGTAAATATTATTTACTTAGTTGGAATATCGCAAAAATACTCAGTAAAGCCGAAACTGTTCCTCCAATTGTTGTAAATAAACCTTGTACTTGAGCGATTTGTTGTTGTGTTGTAGCAGTTTTCTGAGGAATAATGATTTCAGAGCCTGGAGCAACTTTAGGATATATATTTACAAACAAAATTTTACGAGTTCTATCAACCGAGCCATTAGCATATAATATATATGATTTACTTCGTAAAGACCTTTTTGTAAAACCACCCGCCTGCGAAATATAATTCATGAAACTTTTAGTATCTAAAAACTTAACAGTTGTAGGGTATAATACTTCACCTTGTACACGCACGGTTTCTAATCTTTTTGGAATCTGTATAATGTCTCCATCTTGTAAAATCATATCCTCACTTGAGCCAGGATTTTGCATAATTTTAATTAAATTAATACCAATCGACGAATTTTTGGTGGCATCAACATCTTCCACTTCAACAATCTGATTGCCCTTTACACTATTTGATATTTCATTGATGGCTTGTCGTCGTTGAGCGATTTCAATTTCGCTTAATTGAATTTCACGTACAAGTGTTGCACCTTCTAAATATGCTTGTGGGGTTAGTCCACCCGAGCGTTGTACGATGTCGGAAATCTTTTCAGTTTTACTTTTTATGCCATATTTAGCAGGAAAAATAACTTCACCTTGGATTTCAACAAAAGTTTGTTTGATATAATTGGGTGATTTTCGAATGAAAATTTCATCAAAAGGTAACAAAATAAACTTAGTGCCTGTTTGTTCAACATTTAGATTTGCATTTATATCAAAGTTGTAAATATCCGAAATTTGAGCATTTGTTGATGTTGGGTCTACATTTCTTTTTCTTCTAATAACTTCAACTCTTGATAACGAAGCAGATTCTGATAAACCACCTACTTTTACAAGTACATCTTCAATGGTCATATTTCGCACGAAAGGTATTTCAATTCCTGCTTCAGCATCGGGGTTATTTAATGCCCCTTGGATATGTATATAGGCGGGTTCGGTTAAATCAAAAATTGATGGAACCGTAATTATATCTTCTCTTTTCAAAGCAATATCGGCCGAGCGACCTTTCAAAACATCATCTAAATTGACAGCGATATTCTCAACTATCATATCATCTCTTGTTCTAATTATTGAAACACGACCAATTAGAGCTTCGCCTTTCAAACCTTCGGCAGATGAAATCAATTGTGTAAGAGTGGGGTTAGATTCTAATGAGTACTCACCAGGGCGGTAAATAGCTCCGCCAATCGTAACCATATTTTCGTATCTCGTTAATACACGTTCAATCACAACCGAATCTCCCGATTGTACATCAAATGTATTTATTTCTTTTGCCATGATATCCAAAATCTTTCTTTCTCGAGAAGTATTTCGGTGAATTTTTAAACGATGTGTATAAGCATAAGCGTTAAAGCCACCAGCATATTCAATAACTTTATTCAATTTTTCGTCTTCCAAAAGTTCAAATAAACCATTTCGTTTGGTGTATCCTTGTACTGCGATTCGAGAAATATATGGTAAAACCTGAATTACATCTTGGTCGTGTAATATTATATTGTTTTTTGCTGTACCATTCATCAATAACTCATACAAGTCAAAAGTTGAAACAATTTTATTATTTCTAATGACTTCAATTTTTCGATAAGTTCCAATTTCATTTGGTCCACCACACACATAAAGAGCATTTAGAGTGGTAGAAAGTGACGATAGTGTGTAAGTACCAGGAGCAATAACTTCTCCTGTTATAGTTACTTTAATACTTCGGATAGCACCTAACGATATATTACAAAAAGTATTCGGTTCAAAACCCGAAAATGGTCGCAAACCAATGTAAACTTTTGCAAGCCGATTTATAATGCGTTCTTTGGCTTGCTCAATAGAAGAGCCTGAAACATAAATCAAGCCTACTCTGTCAATTGTAATATATCCATCTGGAGATACAATAGGTTTATATGTTGCTTGAGAATACCCGTAAATATCAATAATTAATTGGTCATTTGGGCCTAATACATAGTTGCTTGGTGTAGCAATATTAATAGCTGGACTTGGGTCAAATTTAACCGTATTAAAATAATTATAGCCAAATATTCTTCTCCGTAAAGTAGCTTTAGCGGCATCTTCATTGGCCTCTTGCTCTTTTATTGTTCTCAAAGAATCTTCTTTAGTCATTGCTCGCTGGTCGGCAGCATTCATGCCCGTTACTCTTTGTGCATTAGGGTCGTTGGTAGGCAAAACACGGGCTTTATTTGGCAATGGTATATTGGGCGTTTGTTGCGTTCCTGTACCATTCTGATTTCCTGTTGGGGTATTATTTGGTATTGTTATTGGAGCCGTAGTTGGGCCTGTAGGTGTTGCAACAGGATTTTGTCCAAAAGAATTGCTTAGAATAAATGTAAAAAGCGTAAATTTGAGAAAAAATTGTGAAAAACTATTCTTGCTTAATTTCATATCAATAACGTTATTTGTCAAATCTCTTTCGATGTTATTATAGTTGATGGCCGAAAATCTATGCAAAGTAACGCAAGATTTTTTGTTTTTTTGCTTTTCCATGGTAAGTATGTATTAAAAAGAACTTTGAAAGACAAAGTAAAATATAAAAACCCAAACTTCAAAATATTATAATAAAAAATGGCTGAGATTAAAGAAGCAACCTATAATGAAGACAGCATTCGGTCGCTTGACTGGAAAGAGCATATTCGTTTACGCCCAGGTATGTACATCGGAAAGTTGGGTGATGGGTCGTCGGCTGATGATGGAATTTATGTTCTTTTGAAAGAGGTTATGGACAATTGTATTGATGAGTACGCAATGGGCTATGGCAAAACGATTGAAATAAAACTCGATGATGGTAGGATAGAGGTAAGAGATTATGGGCGTGGGATTCCGTTAGGAAAAGTGGTTGATGTAGTATCAAAAATTAATACTGGTGCTAAATACGACAGCAAGGCTTTTCAGAAAGCAGTTGGTTTGAATGGCGTAGGTACGAAAGCAGTGAATGCCCTTTCTTCTTATTTTAAAGTGCATGCTTTTAGAGATGGAAAATCAAAATGGGCAGAGTTTGATAAGGGCGAATTGACTAATGAGTCGGCAATAATAGACTCTGACCAAAAAAATGGAACATTGGTCGTTTTTGAACCTGATGGTACTGTTTTTAAGCATTATCATTATATTCCACAGTTTGTGGAAGCTATGATTTGGAATTATTGTTACCTAAATGCAGGTATGACAGTTGTTTTCAATAAGCAAAAATACATTTCACAAAATGGACTGTTAGACTTACTTAGAAGAAAAACTGATGAAGATTCTCTACGCTACCCAATTATTCATCTAAAAGGTGAGGACATTGAAGTGGCTCTTTCGCATGGAAATCAGTATGGAGAAGAATATTACTCTTTTGTAAACGGACAAAATACTACCCAAGGTGGCACTCACCTTTCTGGTTTTAGAGAAGCATTGGTTCGAACAATTCGAGAGCATTTTAATAAAGATTATTCGCCCGAAGACATACGTCAGTCAGTTATTGCCGCTATTTCGATTCGAGTGCAAGAACCTATTTTTGAATCTCAAACCAAAACAAAATTAGGCTCGGCAACAATCTCTCCTGAACCAAATTCGACTACGGTGCGTACTTTTATAAGTGATTTTTTGAAAGAAAAATTAGATAATTTCCTGCACATGAACATTGCCGTGAAGGAAGCCTTGAAAAAGCGAATAGAACAGTCGGAGCGTGAAAGAAAAGAATTGGCAGGTGTAAGAAAATTGGCAAATGAACGAGCTAAAAAAGCAAATTTACATAATAAAAAGTTAAGAGATTGCCGTTTTCATTTAGACGATGAAAAAAATGAAAAGCGTTTTGATACCGTTATGTTTATCACCGAAGGAGATTCGGCCAGTGGCTCAATTACCAAAGCTCGAAATCCTGAATTGCAGGCAGTTTTTAGTCTTCGTGGAAAACCGTTGAATAGTTTTGGTTTGACAAAAAAAATTGTTTACGAAAATGAAGAATTTAATTTACTTCAACACGCTCTCAATATCGAAAGTGGATTAGAGGAATTGCGTTATAATAAAATCATTGTAGCAACCGATGCTGACGTTGATGGCATGCATATTCGTTTGTTATTACTTACATTTTTCTTGCAGTTTTTTCCAGATTTGGTTCGTGAAGGACACTTATATATATTAGAAACCCCACTTTTCAGGGTTAGAAATAAGAAAGAAACAATTTATTGTTATTCTGATGATGAAAAGAAAAAAGCCATAACCAAACTTTCACCAAAACCAGAAATTACTCGATTTAAAGGTTTGGGAGAAATTTCACCCGACGAATTTGAAAATTTCATTGGTGAAGATATTCGTCTTGAACCAGTTATTTTGGAAAAAGAATCTTCTATTTCTAAAATTTTGAGTTATTACATGG
Source organism: Emticicia sp. (assembly GCF_043780375.1). Lineage (GTDB taxonomy): Bacteria > Bacteroidota > Bacteroidia > Cytophagales > Spirosomataceae > Emticicia. The sequence goes on from NZ_JAYWCU010000302.1 coordinate 14,733, forward strand.
GTAAAAATACACCCGAACGCCAGAAATTTATCATTGATAATTTACGTGTCGAAAAAGATGAAATTGATGAGGTCTTAGCCGAGATTTTGGAAATGAAGTAATAGTATGTAATAAACTCAAGTTACGCACGCAAATGCTGAAAGCCTTAAACATGAATAGCCCCGAAATACTTTAGGGGCTATAATATGTTTAAGCCCGTTGGGCTTAGTTTTTCCTAAAATGAGTAAATAAGAGTTGTAAATTATTTAAATGGACATAATCACAGGTTTTTACTTAAATTTGTGATTATTGAGAATGATATTTAACCAACCTAATAGACAAAAATGACTCTCGACGACGTAAGAAAAGACATTGATTCAATTGATAATCAGCTACTTACCTTATTAAACCAACGCATGACTTTGGTACATAAAGTAGGGGAGATTAAGCGTTCGACCAAAGCAATCATTTATCGCCCTGAGCGAGAAAAACAGATTTTGGATAGAATGAATTTATTAAATAGTGGGCCTTTGAACAAAGAAGCAATTGATGCTATTTATTTAGAGATTTTTGCAGCAGCACGCAACATTGAATTGCCAGAAAGAGTCGCCTTTTTAGGCCCAGAAGGAAGTTTTACACATCAAGCTGCTGAAAGCCGCTTTGGTGCAATGACCGAATATATGACTTTACCAACCATCAAATCTGTTTTCGAGGCAGTAGATACTGGACGGGCAAAGTTTGGTGTAATCCCGATTGAAAATAACCAAGAAGGCATTGTTTTCGAAACAGTTGATTTGCTGAATGAAATGAATGTAAATGTAGCTGCCGAACTAAAAATACCGGTACATTTTGCATTAGCAACCGAATCCGAAAATCCTTCACGAATTAAACGTATATACTCTAAAGACATCGCTTTTCGTCAATGTAGAGGTTTTTTGAATAAATATTTTGAACAGACTCAACCTGAGGAAATTCAAGTCGAATCAACTTCAAAAGCTGCCAAATTAGCTGCCGAAGACCCAGAAAGTGCCGCAATATGTTCCGAAATTGCTGCAAAACTTTTTGGATTGCCTGTTCTTTTTAATAATATTGAAGATAATAGTCAGAATAGAACTCGATTCTATATTTTGGCAAAAAACTTTATTAATTTAAAAAGTGGTAATGATAAAACTACCATTATTGCTCGCCTTACTGATACTGAGAAACCAGGTGTTTTGGCAAGTTTTCTACATGATTTCAAAAAATCAGGTATCAATTTAACCAAAATTGAAAGCCGACCTTATAAAGGTGATGAAGATTTTAATTTTTGGTTTTTTATGGAATTAGAAGGCTTTTATCAAGACGAAAATGTTCAGAAGGTTTTCAAGAAACACCGTAATGCTATTAAATGGCTGGGGAGCTACGTGCGAAACACTTAAATAATTTAAAGTTCTGAGTTCTCGTATTCTTAGTAATTTAGAACAAGTAAATTCAATTTTCAAATGCAATTTTCCTATCTTTATTCAAAGATAGGAAACACTCCTTCTATCCTTTATTTCGTTCGGAAAATCGCAAAAATCGC
>NZ_JAYWCU010000303.1:0-4024 GCF_043780375.1 Emticicia sp.
ATATTTACTCATCAGGAAGGTTTTGATTTATTCTTTAAGCTCGACACTCAAAGGTAAATCTTTATTTTCCTGCTTTTTTCTACCGTTGCAACAAAGTCACTCTAAATTCTAAATTTATGGATGTATCTTTGCAAAAAATTAAGAATTATGCGGAAAGTAAATATTGGTTTAGTACAAATGTCTTGTTCGGCAAATATTGCTGAAAATACAAAAAAAGCCATTGAAGGAATCAAAAATGCTGCTCAGAAAGGAGCCAATATCGTTTGTTTACAAGAACTTTTTACCTCTTTGTATTTTTGTGATGTTGAAGACCATGAAAACTTTAATCTTGCTGAGGCAATTCCAGGGCCAACAACCGATTTATTATCGAATGTTGCCAAAGAAAATAATGTTGTAATTATAGCCTCATTGTTTGAAAAACGTGCCGCAGGCCTTTACCACAATACAACCGCAGTGCTTGATGCCGATGGAAAATATTTAGGGAAATATCGCAAAATGCATATTCCTGACGACCCAGGTTATTACGAAAAATTCTATTTTACTCCAGGCGACGCTTCGCCTCGTGAAGCTTCATCAGACGATTTAGGCTATAGAATATTTGAAACGAAGTTTGGTAAATTAGGCGTACTGATTTGCTGGGATCAATGGTATCCTGAAGCAGCTCGAATTACGGCTTTGATGGGAGCTGAAATTTTGTTTTATCCGACCGCAATTGGTTGGGATACAAATGAAAAAGATGCTTCTGCAAACGTAGAACAATATAATGCTTGGCAAACAATTCAACGTAGTCATGCAGTAGCAAATGGATTACACGTAGTTTCGGTTAATCGGGTAGGGCGTGAGGCAGACCAACAATTTTGGGGTGGAAGTTTTGTGGCAAATCCTTTTGGGAGTTTGCTTTATTTAGCTTCGCACGATCAAGAAGAAACTCACGTTCAAGAGATTGACTTGGATTTGACCGAAAAATACCGTACCACTTGGCCCTTTTTGCGTGATAGAAGAGTTGATAGTTATGCTCCGATTTTGAAGAGGTTTATTGATTAAAAAATTCAATGAGCAAATAATTGAAACTTTTTTAAACAGATGTATGGCTCGTCCAAATCCATTATGATTCAAGAAAAAAAACTCCGTCGTTTTACTGAAAATATCTTTTTAAGTATTGGTTGTTCACTCAAAGATGCAAAATTAGCTGCCGACGTATTGGTTTCTGCCGACCTTCGAGGTGTAGATTCGCATGGTACGGCACGCTTGGTTGGCTATGTTCGTTTATTTGATAATGGACGCTTAAACCCAAAGCCTGAGATTATAATTCTTCATGAAACGCCTTCAACGGCTGTTATTGATGGAGATAAAGGTCTTGGTTTAGTTGTTGCACCTTTTGCCATGAAAGTTGCCATTAAAAAGGCAAAACGAGCAGGTTCTGGTTGGATTTCGGTACAAAATTCTAATCATTTTGGTATTGCAGGTTATCATTCTATGTTGGCTCTGCCTCACGATATGATTGGTTGGGCAATGACAAATTCTGCTCCTTTGGTTGTGCCAACTTTTGCCACTGAAAAAATGTTAGGTACCAATCCGATTGCGGTTTCTGTTCCTGCTGGAAATCAACCGCCATTTGTAGCAGATTTTGCGACAACAGCAGTAGCTTACGGGAAATTAGAAATTTTACAACGAAAAGGTTTGGCAGCCCCGATTGGTTGGATTCAAGATGCAGATGGCAATTATACGGATGATGCAAATGCCATAAAAAATGGCGGAGGTTTAGTGCCACTTGGCGGCGACCGTGAACATGGGAGCCATAAAGGTTATGGTTTGGCTGCCATTGTTGATATTTTTTCGGGAGTTTTGTCTGGAGCAAATTTTGGGCCTTGGGTTCCTCCTTTTGCAACGGCTGGTTTTCATGGGGTAGCTGCCGAGCAAGTTGGCAAAGGAACGGGGCATTTTTTGGGAGCAATGAGAATTGATGGTTTTCGTCCGAAAGAAGATTTTAAGGCGAGTATGGACACATGGATCGAACGTTTTCGTGCTACCAAACACATTGAGAATCAACCAGTTGTGATACCTGGCGACCCAGAACGTGAACTTGAAAAAATTAGACGAGCTGAGGGGATTCCACTAAATGACAAAGTAATTGAAGATTTAATTGCTTTAGGGGAAAGATTTGGGGTGAAGTTTTAAATAATTTCAATTCTCTCACCCAATCTCAAAACCTTATAAGCAATTCCATATTCTTCGGCTTTTTTAACAAAGTTTTCAGAATTTTCGGTATTAAATTCAAATAAGTCATAATGGTGAGGAACTGTTAGTTTCGCACCAATTTCTTTTCCTAATCTGGCAGCTTCCTCATAGCTTAAATTTCCTGCTACACGCCTTTCTGGCTTATTGCCGTTGATAGGTAAAAAGGCAATATCAACTTGAAACGGTTTTAAAGTTTCTACAATTCCATCATACCAAATTGTATCTCCCGAATGATAAACTTTATAATTTCCGAAGGCAACAATAAAGCCCATAAACTTCAAGTTCTCTTTTTCATCTCTTTCTATAGAATTATGAGCAGCTGGTACGCCAGTTATTGTAAATCCTTCAATATCAATACTTTGTAAATCATTTAATCCAATCGGAAAATCATTTTTGCATTTCAAACGGTCACAAACAAAAGCACGGTTTGCTTCTGGAATGATAAATTTTATAGCAGGGTTTTTCTCAAAAATCGGCAATAAAGTTTCAGCATCTAAGTGGTCAGTATGATTATGCGACGACGTTACGATATCAATTATATTGAGCAGAGAAGGTTCAACTACAATCTCACTGATTCGGGTATGAGGCTTGTCGGTTTGAGCATATTTCTTGCTCAATGAATCGGACAAATAAGGGTCGAAAAGCAAGTGTTTGCCCTGAAATTGAATAAAAAAACCACTTTGTCCCAACCACCAAACCCTAAATCCTTCGGTTTTATTATATGTAGAATTGATGTCAGCTATAAGCTGTTTATCTTTTTGAATTGGATTTATCATAGATTTACCATTTTTCATAACCATCAACAGGTTTCCAAGTAGAATTTGGTTCGTAATAATTCCACAATAAAGCACTTACTTTTCGCAATAATTCATAGCCTTCGTTGGTGCGAACCCAAGATTCATCTTTCTGGTTTTTTGTAATAATACTGTAAACATATTCTCCGTGTGGAGCATGAACAAAAATGGTTTCTGAACGTGAGCGATTTACAGCCCCATTTTTACTGCCAGTTTTGATATATTCTGGAATTTGTGAGAGACCTTCTCCATCCCAATATTGGCGACCCAAATTTCGATACATTCTATCAGATGCCGATGGGGAGATTATTTTTCGTTGTCTAATCATTGTTAATAAATTGGCCATTTCTCGTGGTGTTGTTTGTCCCCAACCAAATTTTGTACGATTAGCTTCACGCCCTGGTGTGCGAGAATTGACCCGTGTTGATTGAAAACCCAATGAATCTAAAATCGCATTGATTCGTTTTCCTCCGCCCGACAATGCTTGTAGCCACAAACTCGCAGTATTATCGCTTACCGAACACATCAAAAATACAACTTCACTCAATGGAACTTTCGCTCCGTCTTTCAATGAGCCTACAATTCCATCGTCATAGTCGAGAGAGTCTTTATAAACAATTTCTTGGTCATATTTTATTTCACCTTTTTGAATTTTATCGAATGTCCCAATCAAAATCGGAATTTTCACCATACTTGCCGTCGGGAAAATAGTATCGGCATTGATTGCTACGAATTTATTAGTTTTTAGATTTCGAATATATATGCCAACATCACCATTAAAACCTTTCAAGGTTTCTTGGAGTTTGGTTTTTAATCGAATATCTTCTTTTAAATTTTGAGAAAACGAAGTAAATGAAAAAGATAGCAAACTTACTATTACGTATTTACAGAAAATATTATTCATTATTATTAATCTTTTTTGCAAATTTATCATTTTTCAAGAAAGAGAAAAACCTTTCACAAAAAAAACCATGTCTTAAGACATGGTTTTT
>NZ_JAYWCU010000304.1:0-9226 GCF_043780375.1 Emticicia sp.
TATTCCTTTTTTTTTCTCTGTCAATTAGGTGCAAACCTTTGCACAGATTTTTTGATTGATTGTCGATTTTGAATACTTTATTTTCGTTAGGTTGCCTAACCTCTAAGAGCTGTGGGATGTTCAACAGAAAACCGCCCGTTATCTATATGCTTTTACAGTTTGTTGGTTTATTCCCAAAAACAAAGTTTTATTTATAGTTATCACTGACCTAACATCTCCTTGAATTTGTAAACCAGATAATTTTTGTGGAATACTCGAAAACTGCCCCTTTCCATCTCCTTTTAATAGTAAACCATAATTGGCATCGTATTTCCCGAATTTTAGTCGAGTTTTATTTAGATTTCCACAAAGTAATATATCTTTTTTACCATCATTGTCATAATCAATCGTTGTAATTGTATATATTGGTGAAAACTGAACTTCAGTCGGCAAACTTTTTTCTTGAAATTTACCCTTCGAATCTTGTATAAAACAAACTGTTTTGAAATAATTAGCTTCTAACTTCTTGGCATCTTTTAGCTCATTTTCTCCAAAAACGTCTGTTAATGTTGCATTTGAATAACTATCATAACTTGTAAACTTCGGACGTTTTGATGGTACTTGCTCTAAGAGTTCATCACGAGTGAGATAAGGATAGCTTTTGCCTTGCACAAAGAAGCACAAAATAGGGTCAATACTTCCATTTTCATCAAAATCCTTGTAATAAAGCTCGGCAGGTTGGCTTTTAGTGGCTTTGCATTGACTATTTAGTCCAAGGTTTCCAACTAATAAGTCGGGCGAACCATCGCCGTTGAGGTCTTCAACCAATAATTTATTCCACCAACCGCTATATTTTTGCTCAAAATAAGTATCAGTTTTATCAGTAAATCTTATCGACGAACCGTTTTTATTTGTATTTTCAAAAACTGTAATAGGCATCCATTCGCCAACAATTACTAATTCTTGCTTTTTATCTTTATTCAAATCTACAAAAACTGCATCAGTAACCATGCCAATATGTTGGAGCTCGGGTTGTGTATTATCTTTAAAATTTCCTTTACCATCATTAAGCAAAATATAGCTTCTTGGAGTTTCTGGATATCTCCCTGGAATTACTCTTCCACCCACAAAAAGGTCAAGTTTTGAATCATTATTTATATCTCCCACACGCACACAAGCAGTACTGGTGAGCATAATAGGTAGGGCAGAAGCACTTAGTTGAAAATCTCCTTTTCCATTATTCAAAAATAGCTGGTCTTGTAGATTTTGGTCGTTTTCTATGAAATTTCCGTACCCACCATGAGCCACATAAATATCTTGGAAACCATCGCCGTTAGCATCAAAGAAAACGGCATCGCTTACATCGGCTTTTAGGTTTGATGGAAAGGTTTTTTTTGTAAATCGTATCGACGAACCGTTTTCGTTTTTTTGCTGAATAAATATTTCACTGCTTTTGCCATAACTTCCGCCTACAAAAACATCTTCTAAACCATCATTATTTATATCGCCTTTGACCATTGCGGGACTAATAAACGACATTGAGTTTGGCATTAAAGATTGTCTTTTGAAGTCGTTTTGAAGCGTTTTTGCTTGCTCAGATGCAATTGGGGAACTTATTTCTGTAAAAATTGTAGATTCATTGGGCAAAGATATTTTTTTCAAAACAGCATTTTTTTCTTCCAAAACTAAGGTTTGGTTGGACTGAATGTTTTTTAAAACTTGACTTTTATCGGTATTCCAAATTACTTTTATCGAATCAATTTTATTTGTTTTTCCTAAACCAAAATTGAGCGTAAAACTCACATTTGACTGAAATCCACGAGTGGGCATTTGTTCTTGATATTGCGAGTTTCCTTGACTATATAAATATACTTTTGCACCAATTCCCATTGTATTGGTGTTTTCGCCAGTCAATTTTACTTTCAAAAACTGATTATTTAATTTTTTATTTGCTTCATTTTGATAGACGAAAGCAGGAGCATTGATATTATTTACAATCAAATCTAAATCTCCGTCATTGTCCAAATCTGCATAAGCGGCACCACTACTATTCGACTGCTCGCCAAGTCCCCAATTAGTGGTTTGATTTTGAAAATTGAGCTTGCCATTATTACGAAAAATATAGTTTTTTACATTCGATGAAGGCATTTTCTGGACTAATTCAAGTACATCTTGGCGTTGGAAACCACCTTGTTTGTTTGCCATGAAATTTTCCATATATTTCAAAAAATCAAGGTTGGTATAATCATGCAAATACCCATTGGTAATATATAAATCTTTCCAGCCGTCGTTGTCATAATCGGCAAAGAGTGCCGCCCAACTCCAATCGGTGTTTGAAATGCCAGAAATTTGTCCGACTTCGCTAAAGCTCCCATTTCCGTTATTTAGTTGAAGCATGTTTCGCATATACTGGTGGTGAAACCCAGATTTTACGCTCAAATCAAATTTGTCATAATTATCTGGTGACATCAATAATTTTTGTCGACGGTTGTCTTCGGGAAGCATATCGAGTGTAAAAATATCTGGAAGCAAGTCATTATTGATGTCGGCTACATCATTTCCCATCGAAAAATTAGAAGTATGCCCTAATTGCTCTTTGCTTACTTCTTTAAACATGCCATTTTTTTGATTGATATAAAGGCGGTCGGGTACGGCGTAGTCGTTGCTTACATAAATATCTGACCAGCCATCTTGGTTAAAATCGGCAATTCCTGCTCCTAAACCATACGATAACGACGAACTTTGAATTCCCGCTTGGCGAGTTATGTCTTTGAAAAATCCTTTGTCGTTTCTATAAAATCTTGAGCCACTCACCGCATCATCTACCTTCATCAAGGCTGCAGTACGAACTTCATCTAAAACAGGAAGTGATTTGATGTTATGATTGAGTAAAAACATGTCTAAATCGCCATCTTTATCAGCATCAAAAAAGTAGGCATTTGTGCTAGAGGCCGGGCTATCAATTCCAAATTTGGCAGCTTGCTCAACAAATGTTGGAATGCCATTTGCTCCATTTCCTTGATTAATAAAAAGCTCGTTAGCTTTTTTTTCGGGTATCAAGTTTCCGGAGTGACATACGTAAATATCTAATTTGCCATCTGCATTTATATCGACAAGTGTTACACCAGTTTTCCATGGACCATCTCTTCCTGCAACTCCAGCTGCATCGGTAATATCTGCAAACTCCATGTTGTGTTTGTTCAAATACAGACGATTTGACTGCATATTGCTCGTAAAATAAATATCGTCAAAGCCATCTGCATTCAAATCTCCCACAGCTACGCCACCACCATTATAGAAATATTCGTACATCAAAACATTGGTATTTAGCCCTTCGTTAATAATATTTTGAAAATCAATGTGAGTTTTTTCTGGAGAAAGTAAGGTGAAAATTGCTTCCTGTTTTTCGCCTTCGGTTTCATTATTTTCTTGTTGCGAAGTGGATTTCTTGCAGCTAATTAAAAAGGTGCTTAGTAGAATTAGTAAGTATAAGGTTGTCGAAATTTTCATTTTTGAAATCATAAACCCTTAAATGGTGAAGGTTAGATAGTTGAGATTTGGTTTTGCTAAAACAAATATACAAAGATGTTTTTAGATTGGTTTTGCTTTTGTCAGAATTGAAGGTTTCGCAAAAAAAAATTGGGTAGCCTATAACTTTAAAGCTATCGACTACCCAATTTAAGTCAATGAATACAATAATTAGTATCCTGGATTTTGGACTAACTTATTATTTCGGTTTATTTCATCACGGTGAATCGGCAAGAAATAAATTTTATCATCCCAATTGCGATTTTCTTTACCCGGGTCAATTTTACCTACTGTGTACAAATAATCGTAGTTTGTAGGGTCATATTTATAAGTCGAAACTGTTTTGCCAGCTTTTAATGTACCTTTTACTAAAATAATGCTCGCCTTACGCCCAAGGGTTGTAGGGGCAATCATCCAACGGCGTGCATCGTGGTAGCGTTGCTCTTCAAACACCATTTCTACTCGACGTTCGTTGCGATAACGTTGACGTAGTGCATCACCTGTTTCGGTAGCGGCAGGCATACCTGCACGGAAACGGATTTGATTTAACCATTTTTTTGCTTCGGCATCTTCACCTAACTCAATACATGCTTCTACGTAATTAAATACAGCTTCAGTTTGGCGTAAAAACGGCCAAGGAATTTGTTGCCAAGAGTTTTGATCAACTAAACCTGGGCTTGGATCAGTAAATTTACGCATATAATAACCAGTATAGCTACCGTTCCAGTCTTCGATGCTACTTTTACGAGTATCTAAGCCAAAATGTGTCTTTTTTGCTCCACCCGACATTATCTCATACTCACCAGTTTGAATTTGGTTAGCTGGGTCAAGCGGTGCAGCACTTGCCGAACGTGGTTTCCAAGGAGAACCTTCGTACAAAATCGTTGATCTTAAACGAGGATCACGGTTGTCGTAAGGTTTGCTTGCGTGTTCAGGATTACTCCAATTAAATTTAGAACCATCCATCATTTCATAATCATCAATCAACTCTTGGATTGGCGTATTTCCTGCCCAGTTATTGTAGCCATTTGGTCCGTTGAAAAGTCCAATACGTCCACCATTTTCGTTTTTACTTTGGATAAAATATCTCCCAAAAATAATCTCGTTTTGTCCGCCATTTCTTGCCAACGACTGATTCATGTAGTTTGTTGCTGCTTGATCAGCAGTAACAGGAGCAGTAAGTCCTAATTGAAAACCAAATCCAGGAACATCCAAAACTGCTTTTGCAGCAGCTTTAGCTTTTTGCCAACGCTCGGTACGGCTACCACTTACAAGTCCTAATAATTCGGGTTTTGCTGCTGTAGCCATTGCCTTAGATTTTACTTTTGCAGTTGGTACATCATACAAATCGCTTGCTGCATAAATCAACATACGTGATTTCAAGGCTAAAGCTGAGGCTTTAGTCGCACGACCTTTCTGTAACGATTTACCATCAAGTAAAGTAGCTGCTTCATCGAGGTCTTTTACGATAAAATTCAAGCACTCTTCAAAGGTGTTACGAGCTGATAAGAAATCGCTGTCGGTCAATGCAAACGCTTTGTCAACAATTGGTACACCACCATAGTTACGCACTAATTGATGGTAGTAGTAGGCTCTCATAAATTTAGACTCACCTTTCAAACGATCAACAATGTTATTGGCATTTGGAAACTGTGGATTCTCTAAATTTTTAAGTGCAAGATTACATGCTCTGATTCGTGAGTACATATTTACCCAGCTCAAAGAACCGTTAATCCAACCTGGGTCGGCAGGGTTAATACGTCCTTCGGTATGCGTTGTGATGTTTCTTCCAGGATGCGTAAAAATTGCTTCATCGGTTAATGAGGCTAACATCTGCTCGTCAAAACCGCCTTGACCTAAGCCACCGTAAAGTTCGCTCACAAAAGCCTCGGCTAATGAAGCATCGCCCCAAACTACGCTTTCTGATAGTTGGTCGAGTGGTTTGGTATCTACAAAGTCGTCGTTACAGCTAATCGCAAAAAACGAAACTGCAAAGAATGACAAGATTATTTTTTTATATAGTTTCATTTTTCTAATTTTTAAAATTTAACGTTCAAACCAAAGTTAATAACTCTTGACTGAGGATAATACTGACCAGTTGAACTTGCTGTTTCTGGGTCAAAAACTTTTAATTTATCAATCGTAAATAAATTAATTCCACTGGTGTACATTCTCAAGCTGCTGAAACCAAGTTTTTTACCGATATTTTCAGGAATGGTATAGCCCAATTCAAAGTTTTTCAAGCGAATATAGTCCGAACTTCTCAACCAATAGGTATTATTACCTGAGTAATATTGGTCATTGCGGTTGGCAATACGTGGATGAACATCACTTGGATTATCAACTGTCCAACGATTTTGGTAAATATCAAGCAAGTAGTTGCCTATATTGCCCATTTCACCTGCACTTACGTATTGTTTAGCACCAGCTGCACCTTGAATCAAGATAGTTAAGTCAAAGTTCTTATATTGACCTCCGAGGTTAATGCCACCTTGGAAAAGCGGAAGCGTAGTATTATCGGTTCTTACTTGGTCGTCAGGTGTAATTTTACCATCGCCATTATAATCTTTGTACTTCATGTCTCCAGGGCGAAGTTCTTTCACGATAGCAGAATAATCAATGCCTCTTGCATCAATTGCCGCCTGGTCTTTAAATACACCATCATAAAGGTACGAAACAAAGGTATTCATCGGGCGACCTGTGCTTTTTTGCCATTCGGGAGCTCCTGGAGCTTCGTCCCAGAATTCTACTTTGTTTTTGGCATACCCACCATTCACGCTAAAGTTATATTTGAAATCGCCTGCTTGACCACGGTAACCCACGTTGAAGTCGAAACCTTTGTTTGATACTTCCCCAATGTTTTGTGCAGGAAGCGTGATACCTGTTGATTGAGGAACCGAGGCATTTTTAAACCAAAGTATTTTTGAACGATTATTAGAGAAATAATCAAACTCAAAGCTAACTTTACCATTAAATAACTGACCTTCTAAACCGATATTTGAGTTTGAAGCAATCTCCCATGTGATGTTTTCGTTAGGCAAACGAGTTTCGAACAAAGTTTTCTGCTCGGCATCACCCAAAATATAACTACGGAAACCATAAGTAGAAAGATATTGATAAGTAGCTGCAGTATTTGAGTTTGGAAGGTTTACTTGGTCATTACCCAATTGTCCCCACGAACCTCTTAATTTCAAGAAGTTAATAACAGGAAGTTCTTTCATAAACTTTTCTTCAGAAATTACCCATCCTGCCATTACGCCAGGGAAAAATCCATAACGAGTGGCTTTCGGGAATCTGTCAGAACCGTCATATCTCCACAAAAACTCAAGTAAATATTTTTCCTTGAAGTTATAAGCCACACGACCGAAATAATTGATACGTGCAGTTTCAAAACCACCACCACCATTGTTTCTTTCTAAATCACCACCCGCAAACATTTGGTCGAGTGCTGGCGAGATAAAGTAACGACGGAAAGCATTAAAGTTATTTCCTTTGATAGTTTCAGTGTTTGTTCCTGCCAAAACCGTAAGGTTGTGGTTGCCAAACGAACGCTCATAAGTACCTACGCCACCAAGTAAGATATTTAATTGGTCATCGTACGATTGAGACAAGTTAGGCTCTGCTGGCCCTCTTTTACTTGCTACTAACTTAGGTGTTGTGCCATCTACCTCGAAACCCGCACCTTGTTGGTACAAAGTCCATGGAATTTGCCAAAGTTTTCTTGTTCCTAATCTTTTGTCAATTGCCGCTGTTCCTGTAAATTTCAAGCCTTTTACCCATGGAATTTGTATATCAAGTGAACCGTTGGTTTGGATATAATCTTGTTTTTGACGGTCATATCCTGACAAATCGGTAGTAATTACAACAGGGTTTTCTCCGTTTTCAATATCAGGACCAGGAAGGCCATTTGGCCAATAGGCTTGTTGCTGTGGTTTTCCACGCATTTGCATTCTGAAGATTGCCCCTGCCGAACGAGTTGGATAGTTACGAGCTTCTTCACGCCCCAAAATACCTATATTTAGGTTAATGTATTTGTTGATTTTAGCATCTAAATTCAAGCGAATATCATATTGTTGGTAAGCCGTTGCCGATTTTTTATAAAATCCATCTTGATTTTGATAGCCTACCGATGCCAGATACTTTACATTATCAGTTCCACCAGAAATTTGCAAGTTGTGTTGCGTTTGAGGCGACCAAGTCTTCAAAGTAGAAGCATACCAATCAGTATTTGGGTGTAACCAAGGGTCAGAGCCGTCTTCATATTGCTGAATGTCTTTTGGCGTAAAAGGTGCTTTTCTGATTGTACCATTAGGACGAGTATAAGAGCCTGTTGCTTTATAAGCAGTGTTTGCTCCAGCCCACTCACTTACAGGCAATCCATAAATATCAAGGTCATTTAGCATGCTTGTATATTGAGCTGCATTTGTCAATTTAGGAATTACTGTTGGTTGAGCAAAACCTTGATTAGCCGAATAAGAAATCACTGGCTTACCTGTTTTTCCACGTTTAGTTGTAATCAAAATTACACCATTGGCAGCACGAGAACCATAAATAGCCGCTGAAGCATCTTTCAAAACTGACACGCTTTCGATGTCATTTGGATTGATACGGTCTAAACCACCTGCACGATTTGGAATACCATCTACCACAATAAGGGCATCACCGTTGTTCAAGGTATTCGAACCACGAATACGAATTGCCGAACCATCGGCACCTGGCTCACCACTACGGTTTACTGCCACAACACCAGCCATACGACCTGCAATTGAATTACTCAAGTTTACAGTTGGTGATTTGATTAAGTCAGAACCTTTTACTGAGACTACCGAACCAGTAATGGTTTCTTTTTTCTGAACGCCATAACCTACAACAATAACTTCCCCCAAGGTTTTGGTGTCGGTATTCATACCCAAGTTAATAATTGTACGATTTCCAACTACCACTTCTTGAGGTTCGTAACCAACGATACTAAATACCAAAACGGCTTTACTATCTGCAACTGTGAGAGTGTATTCTCCATTGGCATCGGTTGTTGTTCCTTTCTGCGTTCCCTTGATCAGGATACTCACACCAGGCAAGGTTTCACCTTTTTCAGCATCAGTTACTTTTCCTGAAACTTTTTGTTCGAGCACTTTTCCTAAACTGGGTTTAGCAAAAGCATTTGGAACTGACAAAGCCCCAATTGCTCCCAGAAGAAGAACAATGAAGGTTCGTAGAGTAAATTTTTTCATAGAAGATTAAGTTTTTTTAAGGTTAAAAACATTTAAGATTAAAATTGTATTAATTTAAAATTAAATTTAGGGTGTTTTTTTCAAAAAACATAATTATATGATTTAAAAATATGAGATTATCGTTGTGTTTTTGAGGAAAGCACTAAAAATAAGATAGTATTTAATAATTGCAAACGATTGCACAAAGTTTTAAAATTATAATTTTTTATTGCACTATTTAAAGAAATTTTTAAGTATAATGCAATAATTTTTGAAGTTTCAAATGGTTTTTTTAGAATATTTATTAATAAAAAAAAACTCTAAAAATCGGTCAAAAAAATCTCAAATATGAAATGGGCTTTAACTAAATTATTGGTTTTGGAGGAGAAAAATAAATCCTTGAAAGTACTTAAGTAATAGGACAAAAGTAATCGAAATTTATTTTGTAATTTTGCCTTATGGGACGAAAAAGTAAACATATTATTTTGACAGACGAAGAAAAAAAGAGT
>NZ_JAYWCU010000305.1:0-10817 GCF_043780375.1 Emticicia sp.
CTCTAATTATAGGCACTTTGTATCCTTTTGCAGTCTATTTTTTGGCAGGTACGGCTCTGCATTTGCCCGCTATGTTTTTTACTTATTTTCTGATGGGAGCAATTCCACTCGTGGCGGCTGTGATTCCTTCGGAAGCTGTGCCTGTACATTTGAAGGCGAAAGCAATTGGTTTGATTACGGCCGTTGGCGAAATAGTAGGAGGGGTAATCGTGCCAGCCATTGCGGGCGTACTTTCTGATAAAATCGACCCTTCGGCATTTCTTTGGGTGTCGGCAAGCTTGGCAGTTTTAGGGCTTTTATTTGTTTCCAAATTAGAAAACAACCCATTAAAAAGATAATTTTACGAAAAATATTTTTAAAAATCAATTTAAAAAAATGAAAAAAACATCGCTTATTTCAGCACTATTCATTTGTGTAACAATTTCGGTTTTTGCCCAAAAAAAATGGAGCGAAACGCCAAAAGAAACTTTTAATCTCATCAAAAATCAGGGCGGACAAAGCCTTGGTTATTCGCCAATGTCTGGCGTTAAAATATTAACTATCAATGGTTTAGCTTTCAAGGATTTAAACAAAAATGACAAATTGGATAAGTTTGAAGATTGGCGTTTATCAGCTGATGTTCGTTCCAAAGATTTAGCTACAAAACTAAGTATTGAAGAAATTGCGGGTTTGATGTTGTATTCTTCACATCAGTCTATTCCTGCACGTGCGGGAGGTTATTTTGCAGGAACATACAACGGAAAGCCATTCAAAGCGGGTGAAACTGACCCAACTGATTTGACCGACCAACAAAAGAAATTCTTGAAAGATGATAACCTTCGCCACGTATTACTTACGACCGTACAAACGCCCGAAATTGTTGCCCAATGGAACAATAAATTACAGGCTTTTTGTGAAGGCATTGGCTTTGGAATTCCTGCCAACAATAGCACCGACCCACGTCACGGCACAAGGGCAAAGGCCGAATATGATGCTGCGTCGGGCGGTGAGATTTCGATGTGGCCAAATTCGTTGGGCATGGCAGCAACTTTTAACCCCGCTTTGGTACAAAAATTTGGAGAAGTTGCCGCTGCCGAATACCGTGCGTTGGGTATCACCACGGCACTTTCGCCCCAAGTTGATATTGCTACCGATCCTCGTTGGGCAAGATTCAACGGTACTTTTGGTGAAAGTCCTTTGCTTTCGGCGGCTATGGGACAAGCCTATTGCGATGGTTTTCAGACAACTAAAAACGCACTAACAGGTTGGGGTTTTGGTTCTGTCAATGCAATGGTAAAACATTGGCCAGGCGGTGGTACGGGCGAGGGTGGGAGAGATGCTCACTATGGTTCGGGCAAATTTGCAGTTTATCCTGGCAATAATTTCAATGCTCATTTAATTCCGTTTTTGCAAGGAGCATTTAAGCTAAAAGGCAAAACAATGATGGCATCGGCAGTGATGCCATATTATACAATCTCTTGGAATCAAGATACAAAAAATGGCGAAAATGTAGGCAATAGCTATAATAAATACCTTATCAATGACCTTTTGCGTACAAAATATAAGTATGATGGCGTAGTATGTACCGACTGGGGAATTACGGGCGAACACAAACTATTGGATTCATTTTTAGATGGTCGCTCATGGGGTGTCGAAAACCTTTCGGAAGTTGACCGTCATTATAAAATATTGATGAATGGTGTTGACCAATTTGGTGGAAACAATGATGCAAAACCCATCATTGCGGCTTATCAAAAAGGCGTTGCCGAACTTGGCGAAGCCAAAATGAGAGCCAGAATGGAGCAATCGGCCGTACGATTGTTAAAGAACATTTTCAGAGTTGGTGTTTTTGAAAATCCTTACTTAAATCCAGAAGAAACCAAAGCGATTGTTGGAAAACCAGCCTTTATGAAAGATGGCTATGAGGCTCAATTGAAGTCGGTTGTATTGCTTAAAAATCAAAAACAAACTTTGCCAATTACCTCAAAAAAGACTGTTTATGTGCCAAAACGTTTCAGTCCAGCCAGCCGTAATTTCTTGGGTGTAGAAACGCCTGCTTCTACCGATTATCCTGTAAGCATTGATTTGGTGAAAAAATACTATAACGTTACCGACAATGCCGATGAAGCAGATTTTGCCCTTGTTTTTATTCAAAATCCTACTGCAACCATTGGTTATAACAAAGAAGATTTGAAAAATGGTGGCAATGGTTATTTCCCAATAAACCTACAATATGGCGATTATACGGCAACCGAAGCTCGTGAAAAAAGCATTGCAGGAGGCGACCCATTAGAAAAATCGAATGACAGAGGCTACAAAAACAAAACAACTTCAACTACTAATATTTCAGATGCTCAATTGGTTGCCGAAACCAAGGCAAAGATGAAAGACAAACCTGTAATTGTCTCAATTTTTACGTCCAATCCAATGGTTTTCAGCGAAATAGAAAAAGATGCTGCTGCAATTATTCTCAATTTTGGCGTGCAAGATCAAGCCTTATTAGAGATAATTTCAGGAAAAGCAGAGCCTTCGGCACTATTGCCAATGCAAATGCCAGCAAACATGATTACCGTAGAAAAACAAGCAGAAGATGTTCCTTACGACATGATTCCTCACAAAGATTCAGACGGAAATACCTATGATTTTGGTTTTGGAATGAACTGGAAAGGCGTGATAAAAGACAGTAGAGTTTTAAAATTCAAAAAGTAAAATGGAAAACTCAATTAGAAGAGTAGTAACAGGACATACCAACGATGGCATAGCCATTTTTACATCTGACGAATCTTATGAAACAATCGTAATTCCATCGGGCGATGCCGCAATGGCAACCATCTGGACAACAGCCACTGTTCCTGCTGATTGTAATGACGAAACTGATGGAAGAAAAAGAGATGCAGGAACAACCCTAAAAGGCGGTTCGGTCATTCGTGTAGTTGATATGTTGCCCAATGCTTCATCGCCTTTGCACCGCACGAGCAGCATTGATTACGGAATCGTTATTTCTGGAAAAATAGAGTTAGAGCTTGATAATCAGGTATTTAAAATAATAGAAGCAGGCGGAATTATAGTTCAAAAAGGTACAATTCATAAATGGAGAAATCCAAGTTCAGAAGAAATTTGTCGAATCGTTTTTGTGTTGACCGAAGCAAAACCTTTTAAAGTAAATGGTGTGGAATTGGAGGAATGTATGATACATTAAATCGGGAATGTGGAATTGGGAATTTTTTAATTCCCAATTCCGAACTCTCAATTCCCAATCAACTATGAAAGATTTATTTAATTTAACTGGCAAAACCGCCCTCATCACAGGCTCAACTTCGGGCATGGGTAAAGCGATTGCTCATGCAATGGGGATACATGGAGCTAAAGTGGTCATTTCGAGCAATGATAAAGCAGGTGTAATCCAGACCGTCGAAGAATTTCGTTTGGCAAATATCGAAGCCATTGGAGTAGAGTGCGATATGGGAAACAAAAGTGATATTGATGTACTTTTTCAGCAGACAATTGGCACTTTTGGAAAGATTGATATTTTAGTAAATTGTGTAGGAATAGCTTCAATAGGCAGTTTTTTCGAAATAAATCAAGAAAATTTCGAGAAAACGATGGCTTTGAATCTACAATCGGCTATTTATCTTACAAAATTAATTCTTCCATCAATGCAAGCTCAAAAAGATGGAGTAATCATTTATTTGGCAAGTATTGCAGGAGTTCGTGGCAACAGATATTTAGGACTTTATGGCATTTCAAAAGCAGGTTTGATAGAAATGGCACGAAATCTTGCCGTTGAATTTGGCCCAGATAATATTCGAGTTAATACCATTTCGCCAGGCATGATAAATACACCGTTTTCAGAATCTTTGATGAAAAACGAAGAATTTATGACGAAACGTTTGGCACAAACTCCCCTCCGAAAAGTAGGAGAAGTAGAAGAAATTGCAGGTGTAGCCGTCATGCTCGCCTCAAAAGCAGGTGGTTTTATTACAGGACAAAATATTATAGTCGATGGCGGAACAACGATTAGTGATGGAAATTGATAAAAATTGAAAATTAGTGTATTCGTAGCAATTAAATTTTTTTAGATAAAATGAGATTTGAAAATAAAGTCTGTATCGTAACAGGTGCAGCATCAGGAATTGGACAAGCAACAGCTATTGCTTTTGCTAAAGAAGGGGCAAAAGTTGTGTTAACTGATTTGTCAGATATGACTGAAACCATTTCTGAAATAGAACTCATTACTCATCACTCATCGCTGTTAAATGCAATATTGCGAAAAGAGAAGATGTTGTAAATTTGATAAAAACCACTATTGATACTTTCGGACGTTTAGATTGTGCCGTAAACAGTGCAGGAATTGCAGGAAAACTTTCGCTACCTGTGCATGAATACCCCGAAGAAGAATGGCTCAATCAGATTCAAGTAAACCTTATCGGGACTTATTATTGTGTAAAATTTCAGTTAGAGCAAATGATGAAGCAAGGCGGCGGAAATATAGTCTGTGTTTCGTCGGCCGCAGGTTTGGTTGGTCAGCCTGATAATTCATCTTATGCTACCTCAAAACATGGCGTAAATGGCTTAGTAAAATCGGCCGCAATAGAATATGCCACAAAAAATATTAGAATAAATGCCATTTGCCCTACAGCCATCGAAACACCAATGATTATGCACGGAAGAAGAAATTTGGCAGAAAATCCAGCCGCACTCGAACAAGCCAAAAATCACCAACGTATGAAACGCATGGGACAACCCAGCGAAGTAGCCGATGTGGCCCTTTGGCTTTGTTCCGATCAATCGAGCTTTATTACTGGGCACTGTATGGCGGTTGATGGAGGGGCTTTTGCTTGATGAACTCAAAAAATATGAGAGGTCAAAAGGAGAAAATATCACTATTTAAACCAGACGAGCTGTTCGATTTTCATTTTCGAGAAGACGGGAAAATGAATATTGGGCAGTCCCATCTTTATTTTCATATCAATCGGATTGAAGATGTGATTCATTATTTGAAATTTCCTGTAATACCTCATAAAAAGACCTTATTTGATTTTATTTTCTTAACGAAAGGTAAATCAAAAAGAAGTAAAGGACTAAACGAATATGAATTTTCTGAGAATACTTTTTTCTTTTTGCCTGCTCTTCAAATTACTTCATGTGAGCAAATCACAGAAGATTCACGTGGATTTTTTTGCCATTTTGACCTTCAAATTTTTGATGAGATTTTTCCCCATCATTCTTTTTTGGAAGATATAGGGTTTTTGCAACATCATGGAGAACCGCTGGTCGAGGTTTCTGATGAAGTAAAAAACACTATAATTACATTGCTCCAACGATTAGAATCCTATTATTTATCAGCCACTAAAATAGATTTAGAATTGATTAGTTTGCACTTAGCAACTATTTTTAGGGAATTGCAAGTTTTGGAAAAAAAACAAGCTAATTTGCCTCAAAAATCTGCTTTTATAGTAACAAACAAGTTTAAAAACCTTCTTTCACAGCACATATTTAAAACCAAAAAAATAACGGACTATGCCGATATGCTTGCAATTTCGCCTGAATATCTAAACAGATGCGTAAAATCGGTTACAGGAAAAACTTCACAAGATGTTTTAACAGACATGATTCTATTAGAAGCCAAAGTTTTGCTCAAACAAACTGACCTTAGTGTGGGAGAAATTGCTTTTAAATTTTCAGAAATCAATCCGAGTGATTTTATTCGACTTTTCAAGAGTAAAGTAGGAATTACACCAAAAAAATATCGTCAATAGTCATATTTTGCTTGTTTTTTACTTTCTTTCGCTTATTTTTATTTTAATATTTAACATAGATTTGTGCAATTATATATGTGAATTGTAATAAAAAAATAAATTTCAAATGAAAGGAAAAAGAATTGCAATAATTGGTGCAGGTCCAGGGGGGATAGCTGCGAGCATTGCTCTCTCACAAGCAGGATTTGACGTAAAAGTTTTTGAAAAAAGTATTGAAATAACCCCATTAGGTGGTGCTATTATTCTAAATGCAACAGGGATTGTGATTTTACGAAAATGGGGAGTTGATGTAAACGATATATTTGCAGCAAGAGAACCACAATTTAGACGGTACGACGGTAAAATTCGGGTGAAATTTGAGTTAGATAAAAGCCTTTTAGACAAAGCAGGCGTAACAGGTTGGCAATCAGGCATGATGCGTGCCGAGTTATATGAAAGATTGTTAAAAGTGGTGCCCGAAGGCATGATTCAAACAGGTTACACCTATATCAATCATCAAGAAACAGAAAATGGAGTTAAAGTCAATTTTGCTGATGGCAAAAGCTATGAAGCCGACTTATTGATAGGGGCAGATGGTATTAATTCGGAAGTTAGACAACAACTCTGGGGGTATTCTGAACCCAAGCATTTAGGAATTGCGGTTTGGTTGGGTTGGTGTGAATTAGAAGGTGCAGATAGAACCAATATCATTATTCAACACAATCAAAAGTATCAATTTGGTTTTGCACCACTGATTTACAAAGGTAAAAATTGTTACGAATGGTGGTTTGTGGAGAAATGTACAGAAACACAGGAAAAACCAAAAAATGTAATGGGCTACATTAAAGAACGAGTGGGGCATTTTGCAGACCCCTCGGCAAAAATTTTAGACCATACAGACCCCAGCCATCAATTATTTAGATGGGTTGTGAAATACCGTGACCCACTCAAAAAATGGTCAAAAGGACGAGCAACAATTATGGGAGATGCCGCACATCCAACATCACCTTATGCAGCTTATGGTGCGGGTATGTCTATTGAAGATGCTTTTTTCTTGGCAAAATTTTTAAAAGGAAAAGACCTTTCTGATAATGCATCATTGCAAGAAGGACTACAAAAGTATGAAACCGAAAGGTTGGAATTTACAAACAAAACTACTGTTTTTGCTCGAACATTGGGCAAAATCTATCATGGTTTACCGAAGCCATTGGCATATTTGAGAGATTTGTTTTTAGATAACTCTTCTAAACCAGGCAAAGAAATAGCAAAAGGCTACACCGAAGAAGCTCAATCAGTTTTAAAGGGAATTCTTGAAGAATAAGGTTTCCTCCAATTTTTCAATAAAATATAAACGATACATAGCAATGGCTTTTAGTCCTGAAGTTTTAGAAGCGATTTATTCTTATATGTTTATGCTTCGGCTGTAATTAATTTCAGACGTAATGCACTGGAAGATATTGAAATTCGTGGTCAACAAATCAAAGCGAGCGATAAAGTAGTATTGTATTATGAATCTGCCAATTTTGACGAACGAGTTTTTCCTGACCCTGAGAAATTTGATATTACCCGTGATGCCAAAAAACAAGTGGCGTTTGGTGCAGGTTGACCTCTCCAATGTTTGGGCGAACATCTTGGTCGCCGAGAAATGCAGGTATTTTTTGAACAATTAATAAAACGTGTTGACAATATTACCATAGTTGAAGACTTGATGCGTCCGCCAAACCATCGTTTTAATATGTGTAAAAAATTTAAGGCTTCTTTTATAGGAGCGTAATTTGAAAAGTGATTTAATATTAGGCACGATTTTGTGGGTTTTTTCTACGAAATCGTGCCTATTTTTTATAATTTCCTTAATTCTTTGAAAAGCTATTGAAGGAATAATAACACACCTTTTCGCAAAAATATACCCTTCTAATTTCGTGATATAGTTCATTACGCTTGATTTTTGAATTTTCGCTACTCAAATACGTCGTTAAGCCCTTTGTTCTTCCAATGCCATGTTTGTCATACAAAAACTCAACTGGTTGAATCTAATCATTGAACCTAAGATAATGATATTTTTAAAATGCGATAGGCACTTTTATCAACTATTTTTCTGTTTACGAATACCATAAACTCCAATTTTTATTCCATTTAAAAAAAATGGATTGATTTTGATTGTTTTTAGATTAATTATGATTCACATCATATTAAAATAAAACTTAGTTTTGTATAAAATTTACTTTGAATATTATAATAAAAAGAAACTATATAAAAAATGGCAAAGAATCCTCATTATTTATCCCAATTAGCCTACGTTGAACTATTGAGTACGAACCTTGCAGAAACCGTAAGATTTTATACTGATATAGTTGGAATGGACGAAACAGGTCGTGATGAAAACTCGGTTTATCTTAGAGCTTGGGGAGATTATTTCTTTCATACACTCAAAATCACGCAATCAGATACCAAAGGACTTGGAGCAGTTGGTTGGAGAGCCGATAGTGCCGAAGCTTTTGATGAATGTGTTGCACATTTAGAAAACATCGATGCAGGAAAAGGCTGGATTGATGCCGACCTTGGACGTGGAAAAGCATTCAAATTTCAATCACCAGACGGACATAAACACGAGGTTTTTTGGGATGTGACTTGGTTGAATGAAAAAGGTGAAAAAGGCAGTATTTATGCCGACCGCTACGCAAGTAACCGCCGTATTGGAGCAAATCCACGTAGAATTGACCATTTTACCTACTTAGTTGCCAAATTTCAATATGCCAAAGAAAAAGCATTTTGGCAGGGAATGGGCTTAAAAAACCCTGACGAAATCAGAATGGAAGACCATATCCCACCAATCGGAGGACTTTGGACAATCGGTAATCTTTCGCATGATATTGCGGTTTTTTCTGACCCAAATCTTGAACCAGGTCAAGGCATTGCCAATCATATTTGTTATAACCTCGATAGCCGTGAAGAGGTACTTTTGGCACTTGATTGGTTTACCGAAAAAGGCTATAAATCGGTTTGGGGAGCTCCAACTCGCCACAAAGCCGACGAAGGATTTTTCTTTTACATCATGGAACCACACACAGGTATTTTACTCGAAATTTTTGCCTGTGGAAGACTAATATTTGCTCCTGACCACGGACCAGATGTTCATTACCTAAAAGACAATCCAAATGATGCGTGGGGCTTAACCAACCCATTTGCTGAAATGGCAAAAGGCAAAATCGGTGGACTTGAAAAACCTGTGGATATTTGATTAATGGTGACGGGGTCGCCCGTGCGATGTTAATGCTGAATTTAAAAAAAATAATTTAATCATTAACTCCAATCATTAAACATTTACCATTAATCATTTAACATTAAAAAGAAATGTGGCATTTTTATCCTGGGCAGTATATGCCCTCCTATCAAGTAAATAGAGCATTGAGCCAAGCCCATTATGGCGGTGGTGAATTTGCTGAAATTATAGAAGTTGCTCAAAAAATTAACCCTGAAAACAGGGAGAGTTTCAATGCTGCATGGCTCGAAAAAGGCAATGAAGTTTTTGGCTGGGCAGAAGATTTTGAGAAAAATAATGCACCTGTATCTGCAAGACGCACCTATTTGAGAGCATTCAATTATTTGCGTACTGCTGAGTTTTTCATGAATCTGCAAGATGATAGAAAACTGGATACCTATACAAAAGCAAGAGAAGCATTTATTAGAGCCATACAATATTTCGACGAAAAACCGCTACAAATAGAGGTTCCATTCGAAGGCTCTTTTTTGCCAGGATATTTGTTCAAACCAGCAGGAGTTAAAAATCCTCCTGTAATGGTAATGTTTGGCGGACTCGACAGCCTTGCCGAAGAACTGTATTTTGGCATCGGAAATCATCTGAACGAAAGAGGCATAGCACTTTTGGCTATTGATGGACCGGGGCAAGGAGCGGCTTTGCGTTTGAATCATATCCATTCTCGACATGACTATAATGTAGCAGGAACGGCTGTATATGAATATGTTGTAGAAAACTTAAAAGATGAAGTTGATACCACACGAATTGGTATTGCTGGCGTTTCTATGGGTGGATACATGGCGGCACGTTGTGCGGCATTTGAGCCTCGTTTTAAGGTTTGTATGGTTTATGGTGCAGTTTGGTCATACTATGCGGTATGGGCTGGACGTAACGGAAAGCATCCTTTGGCAGAAATCGTCATGCACATCATGGATGCTAATAGTTATGAAGAGGTTTTGGAGAAATTAAAAGGCTTTACGCTCGAAAATGGTGTTGCCGAAAAAATTTCGATGCCTACATTTATCATGCACGGCGGAGACGACAAACAGAATTTTGTAGAACACGCCATCTCACTCGAAAAACATTTGACCTGTGAACACAAAATGAAAATCGTACCATCTGGCGAAAGCGGTGCCCAGCACTGCCAAGTAGATGATTTTATGCCAACTTTGGATATGTACGATTGGATTGCAGAAAAAATCAAAGCATAATCATTTAATATTCAACCTTATATAAAATGAGTAATATAAAAAAAATCTTGGTAGTTGGAGCTGGCATTGGCGGTCAGTCTGCTGCAATTGGTTTAAAAAAAGCAGGTTTTGAAGTCGATATCATAGAACTACATAAAGAATTTAATGTTTATGGAGTCGGTATCATTCAACAAGCTAATGCCCTCAGAGCCTTAGATGCCATCGGTGTCGCCGACGAAGCGATGCGTAGAGGTTCGCCCTATGGAAAAGTAAAACTTTGCTTACCTCATGGTGTTCAAATCGGAGAAGCAGGTACGCCACCAATCGGGAAATTTCCAAGTCATAATGGCATTTCTCGCAGAATTTTGCACGAGGTTTTATTTGAAGAAGCACAGAAAATTGGTTTAAAATACCGAATGGGTGTATCGGTGGAAACCATTGATAATCAGCCTGATACAGTGAATATTACGTTTACAGATGGCACAAAAGATAGTTATGATATTGTGATTGCAGCCGATGGTGCAAACTCAAAAGTACGCAAACTTGTTTTCGGTGAATTCAAATCAAGTTATGTTGGTTTGTCAGTTTGGCGTTATGCGTTCAAGCGTCCTGCGAATTTAGATACTGGTTACATTTTCTTCAATAAGAAACACA
>NZ_JAYWCU010000306.1:0-5950 GCF_043780375.1 Emticicia sp.
TTTACCCCACTCTGTCTTTTTTTGCTAAAAATTAAAATAATACAATTTGAGTCAAGTTATCTTAAAATAATTATACTTTAAACCCGTAATTCGCATAAATTAATCAATGATATTACTATTTGGTCGGAAAACCACTATTTCGCAAGTTTTCAAAAAAAGTTTTGGTAGATTCTATATTTATATTTCCATTCAAATCAAAATACCAAAAAGTTTCGAGTTCGCCTTTGTGCATTGAGGCATCCATATCGCCACTTTGGGTTTTATGACATGATTTTACCCAATCGGCTACAATCATATAACTGTGGTGCTTGTTTTCTCCAAAACCAAACGAGCGGTCGAAATAAAAAACTGGTGCTGTTGTTGAAATTTTTGTTTCAGGATAATTTTCTAATTGAGAAAACGAATATGTATAATTTTTATTCAACGACCGACCGCCCAAAATAACAGGTTTTTTGTTGCCTTTCATTCGTTGCACAGCTCGTAATGCCATAATCGAAGCTGTTTTATGATGTGCATGTTGTTCGATACTCGGAATCAAACAAAAAACAAAATCATACTGCCCATCTTGCAATATTTTATCTAATTTTCTTTCACAAAAACTCAAATCCCATCTTTCTCCTGCCAAAAAAGGTTTTGGGTCAAGTTGATAAAAATCGTCTATTTGGTCGAAGAAATGAAAGTTTTTGATACCCATCACTTCTCCCGAACAAAACAATTCTTTCTTACGTAGCAATGGCAAATACGTTCTTCCCGTTGCCGAATCTGTCAAATTTATGCCATAAAACGATGATGCCACTAAGCCATTATACCCTCCTGAGCCATCGGTAATCAAAGCCAAATCGGCAGTACCTTTTAGCTCATGGGTAATTTTAAAAATCGTTACTGGAAACATCGTTTCATCGTCTGGATGAGCGGTAACGATTAGCACTTTTGGCCCCTGTGAAAAAGTTTGGATAGCTACAAAAATGAATAGTATTGAGAATATCTTTTTCATGATTTGTTCTTTTACTTCAAATTAGCCAAAAACTCTACCATGTCACGAATCTCTCTTTTCGTCAGCAAACTACCCATTGGCGGCATGCTCGAAGGCATATTTTCTCTTTTAGCAATTCTTGCAACTGGAATCACCAAAGGCTCGGCATCAGAAGTGGTAATGACCAATTCATGCTCATTTTCTTTGGCCAAAATGCCTATTACTTCTTGCCCATCTTTTAGTTTCAACGAAACCGTTCCAAAACCTGGCGAAAGCCTTGCACTTGGTTCAATGAGGGCTTGCAAGATTTGCTCACGACTCAAAGTGCTACCAATTTTTGCCAAATTTGGTCCAACTGCACCGCCTTCTCCACCCAGCGAATGACAACGCACGCATTGAGCAGTTGAGTTATAATTGAAAGTATTCCGTCCGTTCATTCGATTTCCACCAAAAAGAGCTTCTAAATATTCATCCATTGGCGAAGCACCTGGTTTGATAGAAGCAATTTTGGCTTTTAAAGTTTCTGAGCCAGAGGCTTCAATAGCTTCTTTTAATTCCAAAGAAAGACTGGGTGATAATTGTTTTTCTTTCAATTGGTCAATCAATCCGTCTAAAATACTTTGGGTTTTGTCAATATCCAATTTACCCAAAACCATTAGCAATTGTTGTTCTTCTTTGATACTTCCTTTCGCAAAAATGGTTTTCACAATCGCAGGAAGGCTTTCTTTGGAAATGTTACTATTATTCAATAAACCCAAGGCAACCGTTCTTACATTTTCGTCTTTATCGTCCATTCCTTTCTTGATAACCGACTCAATATCGGCATATTTCAGTTGATTTAAAGCTGGTAAAATTGCCATTTTCACCTTAGAATTTTCGGTTTCGCTATAAATTTTAGCTAATTGATTATTGAAATCAGAAATTTTCAAATCTGACAATAATCCTGCCATTGCAACCAATGTTTCGGCATTAGTTTCCTTCAAAAAATCATTAATATAAGGTTGGATTTTAGATTTTACCAAAACACCATCTCTTTCTAATTTACCACGATAACGCCCATCAACTCGATCCATCACCGAAGGATTTGCCCACGAACCCAAAGTTGCCAAAGCCTCAGCTTTTACTTCGTCTTTGATGTCGGTTCTTGTCGAAAAGGCAATCAACAAATCTAATTCTTTTTCAGAACCTACTCGCAAAGCAGCATTGATTGCTCTTCTTAATAAAGGTTCGGTAGTAAATCTTTTGTCTTTCAAAGTAGCCGCCAAAGCAGGCAAAGCTGCTGGAATTGACAAATCATCGTTGATGCCACGAGCAGCTTCAGTTACTATGTATTCATCTTTGTCATTCAAGAAAATCGCAATGTTTTCATTTTTCAATCTTCTTAAAACCAAAACCGCCGCCGTACGTAAAGCTTTACTTGGGTTATTTGCCAATGCAATAATTGGCTCAACTTTCCCGATTCTCGACAAAGCCAAAACTCCTGCATGACGGATATACAAATCTTCGTCGTTGTTGGCTTCCAACATTTCAATCAATGGAGCAACGGCTCCTTGATAAGCAATGCGACCAATTGCCTCGGCCGCATAAAATTTCACTCTTGGGTTTTTACTTTTCAATAAAGGCACCAATTCGCCACCAGTATTCTCTAATTTAATATCACCAATTATTTTGGCGGCTTGGGTAATGATTTCCTCATCTGTATCTTTCAATAAAGCTACGAAAAGACTCGCATAAACTTTATTTTGACGAGCCAACTGACCAGCTCCCCAAATACCATGCACTCGTGCTAATTGGTTTTCCTTTTGCAAAATAGCTTTGTTGAACATCGCAAAACCATTTTTACCTCTGCCAGCTAACTCAAATTGTGCTTTTTGACGAACACGCATATCAACATTTGAAAGCAAAGAATAAAGCATTTCGTCAGTTTGAGTAGCATAATTGAGCTGAATCAACCGTTTTGTTTCTTTTCTGAGTGCTTCGTAGTCGTTTTTATCTTTCGAAACATCTAATTTCCAAACTCTACCGTAGTTTTTTGTGTCCCAACCATTTATCCAATCGGCTGCATACAATGCTCCATCTGGACCAAATCTAATTCCTGTAGGCAAAATTCCACTTACTACATCTTTTTCTCCATCTAACTCAAAGGAGGCTCCTTTGGGTTTTAAGCCAAATGACCAAATATGCGAGCGTGTTGGACTTCCAACAAATTCAACCAAAAAGAATTTCTTTTTCCATTCCGAACCCAAAGCAGTGCCAGGGTTGTAAAGCATACCAGTTGGACCATTATGAAAATTCATAATCGGCGGAATAATATACGCCGCTTGTCCTTCCCAACGAGGTTTGAAAAGTTTTTCTCCCATCCAAACATTATATTTATTGTTTTTTGGGTCGGTATATTTTCCGTATTGCCAGTTTGAACGCCAACCTGCATCAGAGCCTTCAACTACATGAACCAAACGCTCGCTTTCGCCAGGGTAATCGCCATCATTATCAGAAGAAATCAAATTTCCATAATCGTCAAAAACAAACTCGTGCGTATTTCGTAAACCCGAAGCAAAAATCTCAAAATCACTGCCATCAGGATTTGAGCGAGCAATGATTCCTGAATTTGGATGCTCAAACTTTTTGCCATCGGCAGTTGTAATATTTGCTCCAATATCGCCGATATTCCAGTAGATTCGTCCATCTGGACCTTCCACCAAGCCCGACATTCCATGCCCACCAAAACCAATATGCACACCATAACCGTGAGAAATTGAAGTTTTCTTGTCATAAACGCCATCATTATTTGAGTCAGTCAAACGCCAAACGTCAGGAGCAATGGCAACAAACATATCTTTGGCTCTTACCAAGATTCCACCTGCTACGTCCGTAATTTCTTCCATGAAATCATTAACTACTCGCATTGATTTGTCGGCAATACCGTCGTTATCGGTATCTTCCAAACGCCAAACTTCATCTTTTTCTATGGCCAAATCGTGCCAATCGTGGCTACCGTCTTCGTTTAGATCTTTAAGCCACTCGTTTTCTTTGCTTTTTTCGGGAGCAAATGTTTTACGCAAAAAAGCACGTCTATCTTCCACTGTTTGCAAGCCAATAGATTCGGTCATCCAATCACGGTGCCCACGAATATCGAATTCTGAATTTTTCTGGCGATTGGTACGAATCAAGTAAATGCGTCCTTGGTCATCGACCGACATTGCCACTGGGTCAGGAGCAAGCGAATCTGATGCCCAAAGGGTCATTTGAAGTCCTTCAATTACTTTTGCTGGCGTTTTTTCACGAATTTCTTTGGCTTTTGCTAAGCCTTTTACAGGATCTTCATTGATGATTATTGTATCATTTTTAGGACTTCGTTTCATGCAGGAAATAACAAAAATCACTGACACCATTAAGAGTGGAAAAGTAATTTTTGTAGATTTTTTGAAGGTCATGGTTTTGAATAATTTAATAGGTTGAATAGAATAGGAAAATTAATGATTTTGTGTGGATTTTGGATTTATAGTAGATGTTTTTTTCTTATTACTCGACAAAAGATAGATTTTAGACGATACAGGAATGATTTCTTGACATTACTACTCCAAACTATTCTAAACACTAAACCCGTATATAGAGAATATGGGAACAATATAACAATTTTCAAGAATTGTGTAACACTTCTATCAAAAAAGGCTCTGACCTTTACATCATCAAAATTCATATAAAAACTTACGCTAACATTTTTATCTTAGCAACAATTTTTAGCAAGCAACAATAAATATAACTCATTGATAATGAAAAAGTTACAAGTAAATATCCAAACATTCACCCAACATGGTTTGCAAATACCCAATAGAGAATCACAACTAAATTTAAAACCAATTATGAAAAAAATATGCATTTGTTTGATAGCTCTAAGCACTTTCGGGTGTAAAGAATTAACCGATATAGTACCACCATCTGGTACGGTTGACACGCCTAACACTCCGCCAGTTACGCCTGTTCCAAAGCCTGATACCACTGCGGTTGTAGTATCGGACTATAGGTCGGAACTAAATGTTGCTTATGGCTCTGACCAACTACAAAAACTTGATGTTTATTTACCGAATCTTTCATCGGGTAAGCAAGCATCGGTTTCTATTATTATGATTCATGGCGGTGGTTGGAAAGAAGGTGATAAAAGTTTTATTACATCATTGGCAGAAAAGCTGAAGGCACAAAAAAAGAATATTGCCATTTTTAATATCAATCACCGACTTACCTTTATGCAAGGGGTAAAACTGAACGAACAATTGGCTGATATTGGTTCGGTCATTAATTTTATTAACTCAAATAAATCAAAATATAATCTTTCGGGAGATATTGTATTATTTGGTCATAGTGCAGGCGGGCATCTCGCTTTAACCTATGCCTACAAAAATACATCTAATCCAAATATCAAAGCTGTCGTTGGTTTAGCGGCTCCAACTGACCTTACACAAGCTGATATACAAAAAAGTATTGTCGATAAAAATGGACAGAATTTAACAGAATTATTGGTGGGTGTTCCTTATAGCCAAAATCCAGATGCTTATGTTCAGTCAAGCCCATTTCATATAGTACCTAAAAACGCCCAGCCGACTTTGCTTTTATACGGCGATGCCGACCAAATTGTTAATTTTAGTCAAGGCGAAAAGTTATTTGAGAAGTTAAAAACGCTGAATGTCAAAACTGCCTTCAAAAAGTATTCGCAAGGCACACATGATCTAAACAACATGAATGATATTTTTGAGCAAACAACGGCTTTTATGAAAGGGAATGGGGTGGATTAGGAAATATGCTTTTGCAGATTTATTATACACTCAAATTTTTCAAAAAGATCTATCTCTATTTGGAACACCGTATTAGTGTAATTGATTGTTAAGCACTTAATTAAAAGTAATCGTGTATTTGTGTTTTACTTGTGATAGAATCTCATCAACCGCATTTTTGATGGTATCAGCAGTTTTATAATGCTCA